>CACHDV010000053.1 GCA_902578675.1 uncultured Alphaproteobacteria bacterium | reverse complement strand
AAATTGTTTCGCATCTGACGGTGGCTCAGGTCTGTTTTCCCAATCAAAGTAGCGATTTGGCGTTTCGTCATATCTTGGAGATAGAATTTCATATGTTCCAGGCCTAAGGTGTCCATATTTTTCCAAAAAAATATCTTTACTAAGTATGGCAAGATCGTTTGCCATTTCCCTCGATACCGTGGATATACTACTCATATATGTTTCATAGTCGCTTTCTGAAAATATCCCGGTCGCAACGAATGACCTTAGCATTTGGACTGCTATAAAACCGGCGCGGGCAAGTCCGGCGAAAGGAAGCGTCCCATAACGTTTGGCGTCTTCCAATAGCCAATAAACTTTCTCAATTAGATCCATATTCGAGGACAATATCTTCTGCCGTCGAGAGATGAGAACATCTAGTTTATCAGCGTCGGTTTTCCACAAGCCGTGTTTGGGATGAATAATGTTATTTGTTAACTTACGAAGGCTGTTACTAAGTGACTTACAGTCTTTGTCCGAAAAACCAACTTTACGTAATCGTTCAAGCCTACGTTTGATGTCAAAGGTATAACAAGAAAGAACGATCTCAAATTCTACTTTATCGTGAAGCGCAGGCTCTTTGACCAGGTGGTCGACATAATAATCTACGAGGCGGCCGGCAAGATCATTGTCGAGTTCGTTGGGAATGAACGAATTGAATGAGAGACGCACATCTATATAAGGAAGTCCATGAAAATGCGGCATTAGTGGGAAACTACGGAGATTTCTGTAACCGTAATTATGCCGTTGATAAGCCCAAATTGAGTCTGTGACAAGTTCACGATATAAGGATAGAGCTAATGGTTTTGGTCTCAAGCCTATTATTTCTGCTGGGTTCCAATCAGGCATCACTCCATATACTGTTGTCTCTCCCATCAACAATGGGTGAGGTCGGATGCCTTTTTCTACTTTAGACGCTATATCTCTAAGACGCCGAGTTTGATCTGCAGGTTTTTCCGGTTTTTCGCTCAGAATTAATTGCCTAGCTTGCAATAGCCACAGTTTTTCGTGGAACGATCTGCCATTTTTACTTTTTGTAATTGCAAATTCGCAATCAATAGGCACTGCCCCAAATTTATTTATGAGCTCATCTAAAAGGGAGATGATTGGATTAAAGGGTGATGTTGCGTCCAATGAATACTCTGCTGCTTGTATCCATGTACGGCCTCCCGTTCCCCCTGTAACAACTGTTGTATCCTCACTATCTGACCAATTAATAATCCGATATGGTGAACAAGTGTTAGGATCATGTGAAAAAGCAACGCCTGAGCGGATAACATTTTCTAACATAGGTTGAATTAGTACTTCGTCATCGCCTGCCGGTTCTTCGTATGATAAAAACACCTGATCAATAGAAGTTCCTAGATCGGCCATCGTGACATCGGTTATTGATAAAAACTTCCCAGCATTTGAAGCAGTCGATGTATCTTCCCTTTTGCAACTGGAGCGTATAATCCAGGGGCCATTAGCAATTTTAGCTTTTATACCTTCGAGGCATTTGGCCCGGTTACTTTGCCACTCGCTCTGAGAAAAAATACACATTGGTGCTATTGAGGCAGTACTTAAATTATCTTTAAGTAAAGCGAGTGTCTGAGCCTTTGTTGAAAAATTAAGATGCATTTTACAAAGCCATAAGATCGTCAACGCAGATGGGAGCCAAATAATGAGTTTATGTCTAATAAAACATTCTAGCCCTGTTTTTTAGAAATCGATATCTTTTCTTCTAAAATTGAATTTAGTTCGCATGCGAGTGATGAGACTGTTCTATCACGTTGAAATTCTGGCTGCCAATCAGCGGTCAGTGGTTCATCAACAAGTAAATCAAGGCCGGCAACATTCTTTATAATTCCTTCGTCATATTGATTATAGATGCTTTTTGGATCCCGTCGGCGCAGTTCGTCTAATGGTATTTTAAGATAGACTTCAAAATAGTTTGGTAAGTTCGTTCTATTCCAGTCGTAAATTTCATTGAACATTGAAATGGTGGAGACTACGACGGTAAACCCTTGAGAGCATAGTACGTTGGTTAATTTAGAATACTTCATAGCTAGCCCGAGGCGCGCCTTGCGGTCATAGTTTTGGGAATTTCTTTCAACAACGCCAAATATTTCTCTTAGCTTATCTCCGTCGAGGTGAATCACTGGCTCCCCAGTTACTATGATCAACTTAATTAATTCTTGGGCTAGTGTAGTTTTGCCGACCCCTGACAGTCCTGTAATCCAGATAACCCGGCCGTCCTCTTTGTGCATAGCTTTCACAGTTATTTTGCTTTTAGCTGTGAAAACCAGATGCGTGTGCAGTAGGGTACTTGATAAGAGTCGTGTTTTAGTAAAAATGAAATTTCTTTAATTATTTCATCAAAATTCCCATTTGATTGACGAAATAATGTATCATGGCTCAGCCATGCATCTAATATATCGGCTCGATTCATTTGAACGGTAAAGCTTTCTTCTATTGTTTCAACCATCCCAAAAAGATTTGATTGACTAATTACCCCAGTAGGGTCCTGTCGCCTTTTGCCATAATCAAACCTGGGTATGAATTTGTGTATAATGCCTTCTATTTCTTTTTGAAGTGGGTCGTCCAAATCCCGGTGATTCCACAGGCAAGCAAACCAACCGTCCGGCGTTAAAATACGAGCTACTTCCTTCAATGTTTCTTCTTGATTTAAAACATTAAAGGATGACCCAAAAAATGCTGCGTGGAACTTAGAGCTGGGTAAAAATGTTTTTTCACCGACCCCCTCACTCCATACAACGTCTGTATCTGCAGTGTTTTTTCTACCATACATCCGCATGTTATCGTTGGGTTCTACGGCATATATCTTTAAGGCATAGCCAGCAAGAATCTTTGTTAATTTTCCGGTTCCTGCTCCGATATCCGCCACGTTTTCGCCTGGTGAGGTTTTTGTTTGTGTGATCAATTTTTCTATAGCTTTTCCACTATAGTCAGCTCGTTTATCATAGGTACTAGCTCTGTCGGAATAGTCCCATTCTGTTTCCATAAACTACTCGCCTTTCCGGCTGAATTGTATCTTGGACGATTTTGGTTCATAAATTTATTAGATAAAAACCTTGGTAACGTCAAAATAAAATTTACTCGTTCAATTGATAAACGCGATGATCCCTAACAAACAATAGCTTAAGTATATTAGTTTAAGCAGTAAGGGGAATTTTTTGTTAGATATGCTCAATAAATCAATATAATAGTCACGTTTGTATTTACTTGTTAAAATATCCGCTGGATATAGTAAAAGTTCAGCAATGCTCGGTAGATTATGTCTATTTTCGCCCTATTTGATGAAAACTACTATCTGACAAATAATCAAGATGTCGTGCGTGCGATTCTCAACGGGCATTTTGATAGTGGAGCTAGCCATTATATTCTCTTTGGTGGAAGGGAGTTGAGAAACCCGAATTCAGTATTCGACGCAATATTTTACGCTACCCAAAATCAAGATGTCTTTAGTGCAGTCTCGGTTGGCCACTTTTCTAGTGTTTTTGAACATTTTCAGAAATTTGGACAGGCGGAAAATCGCATACCATCTATTGAGTATGTTGGGTTTAATGCGATAACTTACCTCGCAGAAAACCCGGATGTAAGCGCTGCAATAGATGCCGGTTTTTTTAATTCAGCCCTACATCACTATTTGGCCTTTGGAATGGCAGAAATGCGGCCGGGGTCTGGAATTTCTTCGAGTTTTTCGCTCACAGTGGGAACTGATGTTTTGCTAGGAACTTTAGGTAATGATGTCTTTACAAGTAAAATTTTCACACTAAACGAGGAAGACAGCATTGATGGTCTTGCCGGCGTTGACATGTTAACCATCGAATCCGACGGTTCACTAGAACTTCCGAGTGGAAATAACCTTAAAAACATAGAGAAAATATTTTTAACATCACCATTGCATCAAACCTTAGATTTTTCAGTTTATGCGTCACTAGAAGAAATAGAACTCGATTCTGGAACTACTAGCAATAATGAGACCATTATGGTAACGCTAGGTCCTAGCCAAGAGTTGACATTGAATAGTATTTTAGATGCAGATTCCGGAGCTGCGGCGTTAACTGATGGTGGCATAAAAATTGATCATAGACTTTCAGCTTCTGCGTTTAATTTGAATCTTGATGATATAGGACCTGTGGCAGCTTCTGTTAATGAAAACGTGTTCATTGACATAGCTGGTTTAAACATACAAACGCTTAGCTTATCAAATATCAATGACAGTTTCATTAGCCTTTCGAACTCGGGAGCTCAAATCTCCACTATTAACATAAGCGGATCTGGAAATTTAGGAATAATAGGCACACTGCCAAGTAACGTTCAAAGAGTAGATGGAGCGACGTTAACGGCTAACTTGACCTTACCCAGTTTTGTAGGTGCCAATACAAAAAGAATAGATACTGGTTCAGGTAATGATACTATTTCCTTTTCCAGTGATATTATGTCGGTTTCTACAAGAGGTGGAAACGATACTATTAACACAACGCAATCCTCTTTAGGCGGTGCCGTTATCCATGGAGGAGATGGAACAGACGTTTTTAATCTGACAGCGTCGGCGCAAGTTATAGTGCCTCAACCCTCTAATCTTACTGGTATAGAAAGTATCTTTATAGCAGATACAGTTCACCAATCGATTGATTTTTCAGGGTTTTCAAGCGTATCCAATATAGAATTAGATTCAGGATCCACTATCGACGGCGCTTTAATTACAACGACCTTGGCATCGAATCAGACGTTGACGTTAGATAGTATAATTGATGGCGATACCGGATCAGCAGCATTGAATGATGGAGGAATTCGAATTGCCCAAGCTAACGATGTTACATCGTTGGAACTTATTCTAGATGATATCGGTCCAAATGCGTCAACAACCAATGAAAACGTTTTTATTGACATCGCGGGCACTGGCGTAACAACAGCAAATATAACATCCAGCAATGATAGTTTTGTGGTCTTATCAAACACCGGAAACAACCTCAATCGAATAAACTTAACGGGTACGGGTATCTTTGAGATCGGAACGCTTCCTAACAGTATAACAACCGTAAGTGGCGCTCAAACTACTGCAAACATTACACTAACGCCAGGAACGGGTGTCAATACCGTTGACGTAGGCTCGGGTATTGACACAATCTCTCTTACTGGTGGAACAAACACCATTAATACTAATTCCGGTAACGATACCGTTAATTTAAATGGAGGAACAAATACAGTAAATACCGGACAAGGAAACGATACTATAATATCCTCTGCTGCCAACGATTTAAGCACTGACACTATTGATGGTGGTGATGGTACCGACAGTTTAATGGTAACCTCGACAGGTCTTGGGGTACTTCCGTCTCCTGGTAAGATGACTAATATTGAGAGTATAGGGATTATTGATACTGTTCATCAATCGTTAGATTTCTCGAGTTTTAGCCAAATTACAAATATTGAATTGGAGGGAGGTACGACTATTGATGGAGGCCTAATTACAACGACACTAGCAGCAAATCAAAGTTTAACTCTCGATAGTATCACAGATGGGGATACTTCAGCCGCTTCTCTTGGTGATGGTGGAATTAGGATTTCTCAAGCGAGTGGTATTGCCTCTTTGGAACTGATATTGGATGATGTAGGTCCAAATACCTCTACCACTAATGAAAATGTATTTATTGATATAGCAGGGACAAGTGTTTCAAACCTGAAGGTAACCTCTGGAAATGACAGCTTTGTTGTTATTTCTAATTCGGGTGGGGTTCTGGTGGGTCTAGAACTCTTAGGAACTGGAACGATGGCATTAGGCACCCTCCCAAATAGCATAACCAATGTAAATGGCGCTGCAGCTTCGGCGAACTTGAGTCTGACTATTGGTAATGGAAATAATACAATAAGGGGAGGAATTGGAAATGATGCAATTACGTTGACAGGCGGCACTAATAATGTCCAAACGGGAGAAGGCAACGATACTGTTACCACAGCGACGAATTTGGCAGTAGGAGATAGGATAGATGGAGGAGATGGAACGGATACATTAGAGATTATACACACTGGTTTAGCAACTATCCCGTCGACGGCTAATCTTATAAGTATAGAACAAATTGCAATTCAAGATACCGTTCATCAGAGCTTAGATTTTTCATCACTTACAACGATAACGGGTATCGAATTGGAGGGGGGGACGACTGTCGATGGAAACTTAATTACAACCACACTAGCAGCAAATCAAAGTTTAACGCTAGATAGTATTATCGATGGCGATACTGCGGCAGCTGCATTAGGTGATGGTGGGATGCGCATCGCCCATGCGGGTAGCGTTACATCTCTCGATCTTACTTTGGATGATATTGGGCCAGCTACATCTTCAGCTGGTCAGAATGTATTTTTGGATATAGCTGGAACAGGTCTGGCTACATTAAACCTATCGAGTGCTAACGATAGTTTTGTTGTGATAGAAAACTCTGGTAACGCATTAACAACTGTAAATCTTCAGGGTTCAGGGAACTTAGGAATTATGAGTGCGCTTCCCAACGCGATAAGTACGATCAATGGGGTTACTGCTTCGGCAAATTTGACAATTACTCTAGGTACAACAGGTAGCACCACTAACACAGGGTCTGGAAATGATCAGATAACAATTACTGGTGGCGGGAATACCGTAACTACAAGTTCAGGTCAGGATACAATAATCGTATCGGGAGGCTCAAATAATATTAATACTGGTAGTAGTAACGATACTATTACTATATCGGGTGGAACCAATACTGTAGTCACTGGAAATAACAACGACATTGTAACTGCATCCAATGGTATCAACGACATCGACACCGAAAATGGTAATGACCATGTTACGTTAACAGGTGGTACAAACGATGTTAATACGGGAGGCAACAACGACACGGTCATTCTTTCGAGTGGAACAGACGTCGTCAATATGGGATCGGGAAATGATACAGTTGAGGCTAGTGGAAACTTATCTGCGGCTGACACTGTAGATGGAGGTTCCGGAACAGACACGATTGAAGTTACTAGTGCCCTGACGGATGCTCTAACTGCGCGGCTGTCAAACTTTGAAACATTAGAAATAAAGGGCGGCGGAGGACTTACTCATGATATAACTGGTCTTACCGGATTAGCAAGTCTGAAGGCAAGTGGGGCCCTTGCCGGTGCTATTGTGATTACCGACTTGGCGAAAGCTGCAGAAGTAGATATTAGTGCCGCGATTGGCAACGATCTTACTATCAATCAGATCAATTCGGCAGGCGCGTCAGACACTCTGACCGTCGATTTCGGTGGGAGTAATTATACAACCGGTGGTTCTATTATCGCTCCTAATATTGAGACCGTTACGCTCAAAACGAGTGCTTCGGGCGCTAAAACAATTAGTGGTGCAACTTTTGCTAATGCAACAAATGTTACAATCACAGCTACAGGTGCAAATTTGCTCATAAATGACTTCACAGCCATCAATATTACAGCTCTGGATGCGTCTTCTAGCAATAAGATAGTGACTATAACAACTGGTGCAGATGTGTTTTCATCCGCCTTTACATTTAGTGGATCAAGTACCAATGACAGACTCGATTTTGATGGCGCCACGCTGACGGCAGGCACTGTGTTTGAATTAGGGCAGGGCCAAGATACGCTCACCTTGAATGCAGATGCCGTGGCAACCGTGGTGAGAACTTCGGCAACAGGTAGCGGGAACGCCTTAAGCATTCGTGATGATGCTACCACTTCAAATACTGCAAGTTTTACAAGTGGCAGCGATACCTTTGATTACAATGGAAGCCTTTCGCATGATAGTGTGACATCCGTCGTTGCAGCATCTGGCGCGACACTCCAAGCAGCTGTAGCCGCAGATGCGGATGCAACCGTTTATGTTATACAGGACGCAGATGGGGATGCTGACTTGGAAACAGCGATAAACAATTTTGCTGATAATGTTGGTAGAGGGCGCGCAAATACACTGGAATCTGAGGCTGTAGACACTGGGCTTCTCTCGTATACAGGATTAGACGCTGCGTTCAACTCGTCTGACAGAGTGCTGATTGCAATAGACTCGGAGACTAACGAAGATGCGACTGCCGCAAATAATGGGGGGACGGCAGTGTATCTATTCCAAAATACCAATACGGATACCGTTGATACAGTTTTATCTTCGGAGTTAGAGTTAATTGGTGTGTTTCAGGATGCGGCGCTTGGAACCGTGGATTTTGTTTAGTGATTGTTTTGGACTGATAATAATTTAAATTCAGTTACTGTCATCCACCTCTGCTCCGGCGCTGCTATGGCTTCGTTCGCTGTCTGGGACTAAAACCTTTTTTGCTGTAGCACATATAACCTTCCAATAATCTCGATCGCAGCTAATGCCATTCCCTTCAAAGGTGCTTTCGTAACTTAATTTGATGAGAGGGTTTTTGATTATGAGATCTTTGATTGCGGTTATTTCCAAACTATAAACTTCAGTCAAGCTTCCTGAATTAATCGTAATTTCCGAGTTGCCAGATATGGCAGCCCCTGTATTGATTTCATCATCTTTTATCCATTGGACATGGAAGCCAAAGGGAAGATGCTTCCGCCTCGCCATTTCTGCGAATATGAGGAGAGGAAACCTGCATTTCTCGACACTCACAATTTTACCATTTTCAGAAAAATCCACGGCGGATTGAGTGAAATTAAAAGCAGAATAGCCCTGACTGGAGAATTGAACAGTATCCTGAATGATATTTATTTCTATTGGGCTACGATTTGTGTTATCCGACGCAGCTTTGATTTCTTCGACGAGCATTTGCAAACCCGGCAAACCACGTGACTCAAGCCATCCGATGTTTTTCCCATTTTCTATATCTAACCCAGGAGGAACGTTTAGCGCTCGTAGTGCTTGTGTGCATTTAGTAACCACTTCATGCAGCGACAAACACAGTTCCATCTAGAAACCATTTTCAACGGAAGGAAAGAGCCAATTATCCAAATTTTTATGGCTTAATTGTTCCTTTAATGGTGCGCCTTGAAAGAGAGTTATTCTAATCCAGAGATCTGACTTCGGATCAAATTTTGTTGCTCCAAACATTGCTAATTTGCAGCGTAGGAGGTTAATGGGTCTGCAAACGTCTGCGAGAAGGTTATCTCTAATCTCGGCGTAAGGATGGCTCTGGAGATTTTGAATTCTTTGAATTATTTCTCTAAATTCCGGCCTCAAGATTAAAAACTCTGCAACGTTTAACTTTGATGCGGTCGGTTTTCTCTCAGCGAGTGCAGTTTTTAAATTTTGTACCTCCTGTGCAATGCCAATGCGTAACTCTTTATCCTTTCCGGGCTCTAAATAGCGCCACCCAAACCTTGGTTCTTCTTTGTTCTCAGATGCGTACCAAAATCTCGCATTATTTGCCTTTTCTTTATTTTCAAAAGCCAGAATCCAGTAATATTTAGTTTCTATGATGTCCTCGAGCTCATCAAGAGCCATACTAGGAACAAGAGGCATATTTTCATCTGCGCCAGTTTCTTGTTCTAGATTATCCACTAATTCTGGATAAAGCTCGATTAAAATGGAGTTGATAAGTTCTTGTGTTTCGATGCTTAAATTTTCAGTTGACCAATCGGTTAATCGATGCCATCCACTTTTCATGGAGAGGAAACGATCGAATGGGGGCGGAGCGTTAAGTTCATTGTTTATAAAGGATAAAATCTGGGCTTGCCGTTGGTCTGAAGTTGACCACTCCTCAATATGCATTTTAGCTTGCTTAAGGATATCAGAAAATTGACGCTTTTTTGCGGCGGATATTTCCTTAATTTCTTTTATCCTTTGAAGTGCTTTTTCACGCGTTAATATCCAATTTGATATTAATTTGGGGTGATTGACAAGGAATGGTGCCATTCCTAGGCCGGTTGCATTACCTACTCCCAGCCCCCGTTTAAGATTTTCATCTAAGCGACACCACGATTTGGGCTTCATTTTACTAGCAATATGTTCAACCCAGTCAAAACTAAAACTGCGAGCCAAGTAAACACACAACATTTCAGCTTGAAAGGGGAGCGTGAATAACCCCTGCCCGCGCACGTACTCAAAGTCAGCAATGCCAAACTTTCCGTTCCCGTATACTGCGGTAGTTCGCATCAGATAACCTACCTCTATAAGTTTGGCCGGATTAGGCTGCTGCCCCAAGGCAAGTTTTTCTGCTACATAATTGAAGAGGCGAACGCTTTTATTTGCTCTGCTTAAGATAATTTCATCGCTAGTACAGCGCCCCGCCTCCTGCAAAGGAATGTTTCCCTTCAAGTATCGTAATTTTTCTTCGTCCGGTTCTTTGCTCGTAAGGGCAAAAGTAGCATCCCATTTTTCTGCTATTACCCTATCGGTTCTCTCGGAGGCTACCAAATGATCGGCAAAAACAACAAACCAAACTGGGAAAACAGGTGTATTTATTTTATAAATAGCTGTACCAATTCCTCTATTATCAAGGTCGAATTTTTCCTGAGTTATACACCAATTTTCCTTTGCCATTCTCCTGACTAAAGACCGTGCAAAGCTTAATCGGTTTGGGA
>CACHDV010000052.1 GCA_902578675.1 uncultured Alphaproteobacteria bacterium | reverse complement strand
ACCGCCTTCATACCTATAGTTCGAGCCAATCTTACAGTCATAAGGTTGCGAGATTTTTCAATCCCTATTCGCATAGCACTGGGACCATAGAATTTCTTCGTGTAGTTTGCTGGCTTCCATTTTCCGAGACCAGGTCCCTGGTCGATTACAAATGGCGCATCAAGTATTCTTGTAGCAGGGCTATAACCTCTATCAAGTGCCGCCAGGTAAACAAATGGTTTGAATGCAGAACCCGGTTGTCTAAATGCTTGGGTTGCTCTGTTAAACTCCGACGCCTCAAAACTCCAACCGCCAGTCATTGCAAGCACACGACCAGTATGGGGATCAAGGGCAATTAAGGCTCCGTTTACTTGAGGAACCTGACGTAATTTGTACAAACTTTCTTGTTTATCAACCATTTCGACTAAAACCACGCTACCGCGATCCACAAAATCACCTAATTGTTTCAAACGGCGACCTGTTTTTTGATTTTTACGCCACTCGTGCTTCCACCCAATGTCTTTATTTTCTATAAAACCTATCTTGCCACTTCTTAACCCAAGTTTAGCGCTATCAATGCCCACATCTAAAACAACCGCTAGCTTCCACCCTGGCAGCGCACCTTTAGGTTTTTCAATTTCACTAAGTTTTTTATCCCAGTCAGGCCCAACATCTATAGTAGCAATTGGCTTACGCCAACCGTGCCGGCTGTCATAGTAGATTAAACCATTCTGGAGAGCTTGGTCTGCAATTTTCTGCAAAGCAGGATCAACCGACGTGCGCACAGATAATCCACCCCCATATAATCGTGTGCTTCCAAATTTTGAAACAAGTTCCTTACGCACATCTTCGACAAAATATTTAGCATCTACAAATTCGGTTTCAGATCTAGGCTTCGTTTTGAGCTCTATCGATTGTGCTATCTCCATAGTAGTTTCGGAGATAAATTCATTCTCATACATTTTCTGGATGACCCAGTTTCTACGAGCTGTAGCTGCACTCTTTCTCTTAACTGGATGGTAATTATTTGGAGCTTTTGGCAGAGCAGCTAGATATGCCACTTCCTCAACAGTTAATTCGTCCAAAGATTTATCAAAATAATTAAGCGCCGCGGCCGCGACCCCGTAAGAACCCATACCTAGATAGATTTCGTTTAGGTATAGTTCTAAAATTCTATCCTTGGAAAAGGCCTTTTCAATTCTAAACGCAAGTATTGCCTCTTTTATTTTCCGTTCCACGGAAAGTTCATTCGATAAGAGGAAGTTCTTCGCTACTTGTTGCGTGATTGTGGAAGCACCCCTTGGACGCTTATTTTTGTGGAGGTTTAGAAGATTATTGATTGCAGCATTCATTAAACTGACGGGATCTATTCCGCTGTGCTCAAAGAAATTCTTATCTTCAGATGATAGAAAAGCCTTAATCAAAAGTTTAGGCATCACGCTCACAGGAATAAAAACTCTGCGTTCTTTTGCGTACTCCGCTAATAGTCTGCCATCACCGCCATGGACTCTTGTGACCACGGGCGGTTTGTAATTGGCCAGCTGTCCGTAATCTGGCAGACCCTTACCATATTTATAAAGCAAGAAGGCTATAGTCCCTGCGCCCACGGAGCCCAAAAGAAGAAAAAACGAAAAGCCATAAATCATCCAGCGCATCAGAGACCTTTTTTATGAAGCAGAGCTAACAATTTATAGTCGAGACCATCATCTTTTAACATCTTTGCCTTTACTCTAAAACCTCGATCACAAACTAAAAATGTTTATAACGTTTCACATTAATACTTGAAAGTTTGACCCTTAAAAAAATACCGGTCTAACCCTTGCAAAATGGCAAGACCTAGTTTTTTCTGGAACGCATTAGTGTTTAAAAGGGTCTCGTCTTCGATATTTGATAAATAACCCATTTCCAGTAGAATCGAGGGTATATCTAGCGCCTTCAAGACCGCAAATCCAGCAAATTTATGAGGCCTGCGGTGTGTCTTGATCTTCTTTGTAATTTCTTGAACTACGGCACCTGCAAAAACCGCTGACTGATTCATTGTTTCCCGTTGCACCAAATCAATAAGTATATCTGTAACTTCCTTTGATTCTGCATCGAGATCAATTCCAACTATAAGATCTGATTTATTCTCTCTCTCTGCTAATTGAGCTGCCTCCCTATCGGATGCATTTTCAGATAAGGTGTAAACAGTGGCGCCGCGGACTGCACCATTTTTGATAGAATCTGCATGCAACGATATGAATAAGTCCGCTTTCGCACGACGCGCGATAGCCACTCGTTTTCTCAAAGGTATAAACCTATCAGATTTTCGCGTTAAGATTACATTGTAGCGACCGGATTTAGCTAATATTTTTTCTATCGATTTGGCAGCCATTAACACAATTTTTTTTTCGTAAGTACCCTGAATGCCAATTGCACCAGGATCCACGCCACCGTGCCCAGGGTCCAAAACAATTATCTTAGATTTTGATATTTTTTCCTGGGGAGACTTTTTTTTAAATTCCTTTACTATTGGTTGTTTTTGTTTCTCTGATTTTAGCTTCAGTAGACCCACCGTCTTTTGTTGTCTTGACTTTTTCACATAAGCCAAAAATTTGCTTCTTGTTGTCGGTATTAGATCAATAACCAACCTACTTTGTGGTTTCGCTCCAGGTTTTATTATGAAATGTTTATCAACAAGAACCGGTTTTGATAAATCAATAACGACGCGAGAGATCCCGGGCTTAAGCAGTCCAAATCTGTAGCCCAAAATACCGCCTGTGAGATTTCTTAGTGCAGGATTAAGTTCAAAATCAACTTCCAGCATATCCAAGACCAACCTGTACGGATTTGCCAGCAAGAAGTATTCATAGGAGATAGGACCTTTAACGTCCATAACGATCCTGGTCTTAGCGTCGTGTACCCCTAATCGAAGATTCTTTACGACTGAAAGAAAGTTTTCCTGTGAAGATTGAGCAAAACAGTTATTCATTCCGATTAACGATAGCTCGCTAATTGAAATAAAAAATATTGTGAAAGAAAGGAATAATTTTGTTAGATGACGTCTAATATTAAACACAATATGTTTTGACCCTCTGCACTTAATACCTGGCAGTCTAGGGGAGTCGGTTTTCGAACACAATTTTAATCCTCATCGTAAAACCCCAGAATAACCATTCCCGATACGCCATTTGACTCGGGAAGAGCAAAAAAGTTTTTTCTAATTAATATTGTTACAACGGTGCGAAATAAGTATTGTTAGAAGTCGAATCTTTAAGATACTGTAAACTTTAAAAGACGATGTAGTAGTTTCACATAAGTCGCAGGTTTATTCTGCGTCAAAAAGGTAAGGATTTTTTAAACAGTAATGCGCGCTATCCAGACTTATAGAGTGACGGCCCCTACAGAGAGCATGGCTGTCAGTAAACACCAATACATAAGACGTTGGTCTACTATTGGAGAATTTTTTGGCGGCTGCCGCGTTACACTATCTGGCGGGGGTAGTGAGTGCTTATCACTTTCCCTCATTACATTTACAGCAATTTTACCAAGACAAAATTTATATGATTGGTGTTCAAAAACGGTCTTACGACTAAAACCTCTGTGGAAATTTGTCGATCAAAGCTTGTTCTTGGTAATACGGGAGCGGAATTTTTATGACAAAGCGTATGCTTATAGACGCTACACAGGGCGAAGAAACGAGAGTAGTTTTAACATCTGGAAGCCGTGTTGAAGATTTTGACTTTGAAGTCTCCAAACGCAGACCTCTAAAAGGTAACATATATTTAGCACAAGTAACACGAGTTGAACCATCACTCCAAGCAGCATTCGTAGAGTATGGCGGCAACCGACACGGCTTCTTAGCATTCAACGAAATACATCCTGATTATTATCGTATTCCTATGGAAGATCGTGAAGCTTTATTGGCAGAGCATGCTGAAGCAATTGGAAGTTCTCTACCTTTAGATACGGGTAATGCTGACCACGAAGGACACCCTGATTCGCCTGAGGATCAACAGAACTCAGACGAAGGTAAAATCCTGAATGAGAACAACCTTCATGAAGATCTCGGTGAAATTAACGAAACCACAACTGGAAAAAACGAAGAATTAATCGACGATAAAGATTCCTTAACCCAAGATTTGGATGTAAAAACCGACGAAGCTGCGCCTGAGCAAAAGAAGAATAATGAACGCAAAACTAAAAGTCTAAGGCGATACAAAATACAAGAAGTTATTGCGCGAAGACAGATTATGCTTATTCAAGTGGTAAAAGAAGAACGCGGCAACAAGGGAGCAGCTCTAACCACTTATTTATCTTTAGCCGGAAGGTATTGCGTCTTAATGCCTAACACGCCAAAAGGTGGCGGTGTGAGCCGAAAAATTATAAACCCTACTGATCGAAAACGGCTAAAGAACGTAGTTGAAGGCCTTAATTCACCGGACGGAATGGCCGTGATCGTTCGAACGGCTGGTAGTGAACGCACAAAAACAGAAATCAAAAGAGACTACGAGTATTTGATAAGACTTTGGGACCAGATCCGCGAGTCCACATTAGTTTCCACAGCGCCTTATCTAGTCCATGAAGAAGCAAATCTTATAAAAAGATGCATAAGAGACCTTTATACTCGCGACATAGATGAAATCCTGATCGAAGGAGAAGAGGGTTACAAGATCGCGAAATCTTTCATGAAAACTCTAATGCCAAGCCACGCGAAGCGTGTACAGAGGTTTTCTGGCAGCGTCCCAATTTTCAACAAGTTTAAAATAGAAACACAATTGGACTACCTCTATGAGCCAACGGTTCAGCTAAAATCTGGAGGCTATATCGTCTTAAATCAAACAGAAGCCTTGGTGGCCGTGGATGTAAACTCCGGACGATCGACCAAAGAACGCAACATTGAAGAAACTGCCCTAAAGACAAATTTAGAAGCAGCAGAGGAAATAGCCAGACAATTAAAGCTCCGGGATTTAGCAGGATTAGTTGTTATCGACTTTATTGATATGTATGAGAATAAAAACCAGCATGCAATAGAGAGAAAAATGCGCGATGTCGTGAAATCTGATCGGGCCCGAATACAGATGAGCCGTATCAGCCAATTCGGATTAATGGAGCTTTCACGACAACGATTACGTCCTAGCGTTATGGAAGCGAGCACACAACCATGCCCACACTGTGCAGGAACCGGTGCCGTAAGATCAATCGAATCTACAGCATTACAAGTTTTGAGAAATCTTGAGGAAGAGGGTATAAAACAACAAGCCGCTGAAGTTACAGTATTCGTTCCTACCGAAATTGGTTTCTATCTCTTGAATCGAAAAAGGGATGCTCTAATCGAAATGGAAGGAAGGTATGACTTTAGAATTTTGTTGGATCATGACGACAAACTTATTGTTCCTGAGCATAGAATTGAAAAAACTGAAAACAAAAGAAAAGAACAACAACTGAAAGAGTTAGTGGGGCTTGCTGAAGAAAACAATGTAGAAAGAGGAAGCCCCGACCAAGGAAAAGAATTTTCGTCATCAGATAAACGGTCGAATACTAAAAACAGGACACGGAGAAGACGCAGCAACCAAACCAATAAAAAAATTCCCGGCAACATCAACGATACTCAAAACGCTGAAGAAAAACAGCTAATACATGCAGAAGATGATCAAGGCCTTGAAGATAATGATCCATCAAAAAAGAAAAAACGGAGAGGAAAACGTGGTGGGAGACGGAGAATAAAGCGAGAAACTAATGCAGATTTTAACAACGTCAGCCAAATTGAGGGAGATAGTCTTGTAGAGGCCGATAAAAAACTCGCAACCGACGAGATTGTTGTTTCAAACCTGGAAAATGATAAACAATCACAGCCTTCTGATCCCCCTATGGTAGACGCTGCCACTACTGCAAAAGATAAAGATAAGCCGCAAAGAAAAAAACGTACAAGAAGTAATGCCGCTGGCTCAAAACGCGATTCATCAAAAACATCCGAAGCTAAATCTAGCATTGATGAACAAAATGTTGAAACTGCATCAGAAACGGCAAAAATAAAGCCTAAAAGTAGCAAAGTAGTTCGAATAAAAAAACAAAACGATGCTACAGAAGAAGAAACAGGAAAACGCGCTAATAAGGCGCAGCCGCGTCAAGGTTGGTGGAATAGGGATACGGAATAGAGGGGAAAGTTTCCAAAACTAAATTTATCGAAGCCAATTTCTTAGACGTTTGCAAGCCTCAATTATATCTGCTTCAGTCCCGGCAAATGAAAGTCGGATACTTGAGCCTCCTCGTAGTGGATCAAAATCCAACCCCGGAGTACAAGCAACTCCTATATCGTCAAGCATATTCTTACAAAATTTAGCACTAGAGTTTGTTAAATTCGAGATGTCTGCATAGATATAGAATGCACCATCAGCTGGTGCAAAGCTAGAAATGCCTGCGGAAGGTAATTCATTCATTAAGATAGATCTATTTCTTGCATACCGTTTGATGTTTTCCTCAACATCATCGTAAGAATCAAAAGCCGCAATTGCAGCTAATTGGGAGTGTGTTGGAGCAGATATAAAGAAGTTTTGCGACAAACACTCGATTGGTCGAATTAAATCATCGGGAACAATCATCCATCCTAAGCGCCACCCCGTCATGGAGAAGTATTTAGAGAAGCTATTGATCACCAAACTTTGCGGATTTACCTCAAGCGAAGATACTGATGTATTCCCATAGGTAATCCCATGATATATTTCATCAGAGATAAGGCGTATACCCTCATAATCGCAATAATCAGCCAATTCTTCCATAAGCCGTTTATCAATCATCGTGCCAGTTGGATTGGAGGGGCTAGCGATGATTAAACCGTCTATCTTCCCCTTAATCTTTTTTAAAAGAGATACTGTGGGCTGAAATCGATGTTCAATATTGGCTTGAAGTTCGATAGTTTCTATTCCAAGGGCAGTTAAAATATTTCTATACGCCGGATAACCTGGTGCGACCATTGCCACTCTGTCACCTGGATTGAATGAAGCCATGAAGCTTAGTACAAAAGCCGCAGATGATCCGTTGGTCACAGCCACTCTGCCAATCGAAATATCAACACCATACCAGAGCTTATAATGTTGGGATATTCGCTCCCGAAGTTCAGGTAAACCAAAGGCCACCGTATAGCCCAAATTATCGTTTGTTATAGCGAATTGGGCTGCCTCCAATACTTTTTTTGGAGCAGGGGTAGATGGCTGACCGACCTCAAGATGGAGAACATCTGCACCAGTTGCTTCTCGTTCGGCAGATGACTTCATAACATCCATAACAATGAAGGGTGGTAGATTCCCTCGATCAGCAACTTTCAATGCCATCTTCTTAATCCATATTATTGACTAGCAGGTCTTTACTGTAAAACTAAGTAATTCGTCAACCACAGATACTTTCAAATTTATTAGTATTTGCGCTACAAAAACTAATTCAAAGCTATATTGTCGAGAATGTTAATACGTTGTACAAAATTATTTATGAATGCTCGCATCACTTGCAAAATAGACCGTAATATCCCTTTATTTTTTTTGGCTCTTCTGCTCATTGTTTTTGCTATTATTTCCTCAGCCGCTAAAAGCACCGCCAAATATTTTATAATTGATGCTGAACTACAGGAACATTTGAACAGCCTCGCACAGCCCATACTCATAAAAGCAGGCCTACCCCCTGAAGCGTTAAAAATCTTCATAATTAAAGATGACTCTATCGGGGCTTTCGTTACTCCTGGTATGAAACTATTTATACATACCGGTTTAATTATGAGAACAAAAGCTCCATCACAATTATTAGGGGTACTGGCACATGAGATTGGTCATATAGCAGCGGGCCATCTAATTCGAAGAAGAGACGCTATTGAGGATAGCCAAAAAATTACAGCTATTGGTCTCGTTTTAGGTTCATTAGCTGCCGCGACTACTCAGAGCGGGGAGGTAGCGGCCGCAACCGCCTTTGGGACTCAAAATGCAAGAATCAATTCACTATTGAAATTTAGCAGGAGCCAAGAAAATGCCGCTGACCAAGCCGCTGTAAATTACCTTATAGCTACGGATACATCGCCGCTCGGCATGTTAGAATTTCTGAGAACTTTGGAAAAAGAAGAGTCATTGGTAATAGATCGCCGTTCGCAGTATGCAAGCACTCACCCCCATACACACGACCGTATAAATTTTGTTAAAAATCAAATTGATCTCTATCCAGACTTAAGCCCTCGCCTTGACGCTCAGAAAAGGGATCGCCACGACCGTGTTATTGCCAAACTTATTGGTTTTTTAACAAAGCCTGAGGAAACTTTTCGAAAATATCCAAGATCAAACACGACTATTGCCGCACGATATGCTCAAGCTATAGCTTTTTATAAAGAAGCCGACCTAGCCAAAGCTGTGACCGAACTTGATCACTTAATTACACTAGAAAAACAAAATCCATATTTTTGGGAACTCAAAGGCCAGATCTTACTGGAACAAAATGAGAAGGAATTAGCACGTAGTGCCTATGAGAAGGCGTATTCTCTCTCAGGAAACGTGATGATACTTCAACAATTAGCAAAAGTGGAATTATTACTAAACACGCAGAAATCGAACAGCAACGCTCTTAAACACCTAGAAAAGGCCATTCGAATAACTCCCGACTCCCCAACAACGTGGAGCAGTTTAGCGGCAGCTCAGGGCCGAAACGGTCAAATGGCTCTGGCCCGGCTATCATTGGCAGAAGAAGCGTTACTCCGGAAGGATTTTGCCCGCGCATTAAAAAATGCTCTTTTTGCCGAGAAAAACCTTACACAGAACTTATTTGCTCACCAACGAGCGTTAGACATAATTAACTACGCTGAGCGAGCTCAAGACCGAAAATAATTAATTTGGAAACTAAATATGAAAATCAGAAATACTTATTTTTTTCTACAACGACTTCAAAAAATATCTTCAGCTTTTTTAAAAGTTATCGTTCTATTGGTCGCCACTTTCTTTATCAAGTTACTTAGTCAAACGTATGTTCAAGCAAAAGTAGAAGTAACATTTTCAAAAAACCAAACTGAACAGATCTTTGCACTGATTGAAAGGTATATTGATAACAACCCCGAAATTGTAATCAGGGCCCTGGAAAAAATACAAAACAAAGAAAAAGAAGAACTTGCGACGGAACAAAAACGACAAATTAATCAAAATAAAAAACTTCTTTTTTCTAACCCAGCCGGCATGATTCTTGGAAATCCGGAAGGAACAATTAGCATTGTAGAATTTTTTGATTATCAATGCGGTTATTGCAAAAAGATGCTAAGGGTGCTTATAAAAGCGACCAAAGATAATTCAGATTTAAGGGTGATATTAAAAGAATATCCAATTCTTGGACCTGTGTCTCTCACAGCAGCACAGGCTTCATTAGCGTCCCTTAAGCAAGACAAATATAAGGATTTTCATCAGTCACTTATGCTGATGAATGGCCGTATATCGGAACGTGCAATATTCAAAGTTGCTAAAGAAGTCGGTTTAAATATCGAAAAATTAAAAGCTGATATGACTGACCCAGAAATTTTTAGCATCATTAATAGCACACGAGAATTAGGACAAAAGCTTGCAATACGGGGTACGCCAGCTCTGGTAGTAAATAATGAAATAATACCAGGAGCCATCAGCCTGAACAGATTGCGAAATTTGCTTGCAGAAGAAAATTAAACTCAAGATTAAGTTTCCATCTTAGTTGGGCGAACATCGCGACTGAAAGAATAGCAAATCAAACCAAAAGTGAGCAATATGGCCACAACAAGAAATATAATCCGGTATATTATTTCTTTTGAAAAACCAAGATTTAATAAAACTTCGAATAGTGATCCAGTCAAAAATTGTACAACAAATATAAACCCTACCCCTAGAAAATTTACGGTGGCCAGCACTCGTCCAGACCGGGTCTCATGAACGTATCCTCTAGCGTGACCTGCAAGAGTTACAAAAATTGGTGATGCCACGGAAAATAAACTCAATAAGATCGTAACTAAAATCAACGATGCTGCGGGTATAGCGGCTAATATCAATAAACTAATGATCATTGTCATAACGCCGGACAATACAATCCATTTTCTTGATTTAAATATTCTATCAAGAGGTCCGTATAGGAAGGTCCCAAGATTTACGCCAAATGCCATAACTAAGATTATTCCACCTGCTTCCACCGAAGTTAATTTATGTAGATCCTGCAGAAAAGGACCAGCCCACAAGCCACCTATGGTGGCAAAAGGAAACGAAAAACATAATGCCATTGCAAAAATTGGCCAGAGATTTCGGTCTTTTAAAACATCAAAGAAACCAACAAGAGACCCAGCAAGCCCCTCAGATGCTTTTGACTTATCGGTGAAACTATTTTTATCATCAATTAGTTTCCAAATCAAAAAACTAGAAAACAACGAAACTATAGCCAGAAGAACAAAAGTGTCGCTGAAACCAAGGGTTGCGAAAGATATAGCAAGGGGAGCGGTGCCTAAAATTCCTCCCAAAGCACCTCCCACGGCAATGGTAATTGCCGCCACTGTCGAAACTCGTTCCGGCGATGTCCATACAACGGCCAATAAATAGACACCTGTAATCGAAGCACCATGACCAATACCTACCAAAATGCGTCCAACAATCAACTCGGCTGCACCTGAAGCAAATCCTAT
>CACHDV010000051.1 GCA_902578675.1 uncultured Alphaproteobacteria bacterium | reverse complement strand
CTATATCAATATTTCCGGAGCTGTCGCAATTCACAACTATAACCTTCATACCGCACATCGTCGCGGAAGCTGGGTTGGTACCATGAGCCGAACTAGGAATTAGACAAATATCTCTTTCTACATCTCCTCTGCTTCTATGGTAAGCTCGAATAGCAAGGAGGCCCGCATATTCACCCTGAGACCCCGCATTCGGCTGAAGAGATACAGCGGCATAGCCGGTACAATGACATAGCATTCGTTCTAATTCAGCTATCATTTCGACATAACCCTCCACTTGGTCTTTTGGTGCGAAGGGATGTATTTTGCTAAATTCTGGCCACGTTATGGGAATCATTTCCGTCGTGGCGTTTAATTTCATAGTGCAGGAACCTAACGGGATCATCGATCTGTCGAGTGCAATGTCCTTATCAGACAACCTTCTTATATACCTCAACATTTCAGTTTCGGAGTGATAGCTGTTGAAAGTAGGATGTGTTAAAAATTCTGTTTTCCGCTCCAAAGCTGAAGGTATTGATGATCCAACCTCACTAGCCAGTATTGAGTCAAAAGATGGCTGTTGCACGCTATCAACTGCCATAAGAGACCAAAGACGTTCTATGAGTTCCCTATCACAGGTTTCGTCAATTGAAATACCTACCTTATCATCAAACGCCCTAAGATTAATTCCCTCTACCCGTGCGGCTTCTAAAACCGAGTGGGTCCAATCCTCAGTCTTTACTATGACCGTATCAAAAAACGCAGCTGTCTCGACGGTATAGCCTAGTTGCTTAATTCCCTTGGCTAGGACTTTTGCAAGAAGGTTTATTCTTTCAGCAATTTGCCGAATGCCATCCGGGCCATGGTAAACAGCATACATTGAAGCTATGACTGCAAGTAAAACTTGCGCCGTACAAATATTGCTTGTCGCTTTCTCTCTTCGGATATGTTGCTCCCTCGTCTGGAGAGCCAATCTTAAGGCAACATCACCGTTAGCATCTTGCGAAATTCCAACGATGCGACCAGGGATAGACCGCTTATACTCCTCCCGAGTGGCAAAAAAGGCAGCATGCGGCCCACCAAAACCAAGAGGAACTCCAAATCGTTGACTAGAACCAACAACAACATCAGCTCCCCATTCCCCTGGGGGTTTAAGAAGCGAAAGTGACAATAGGTCCGCAGCTACAATAGTCATGCCACCATTAGATTTTATATCTTTTGTTAACTTTGAATAATCATGGATTTCCCCATTGGTAGAGGGATATTGTAGCAGGACGGCAAAAGCCTGACTTAAAAGATTTTTATGTTCATCGCCAATTACTACCCGGATCCCAATTGGTTCAGCTCTTGTCTGAATAACGTCAATAATTTGTGGGTGGCACGAATTAGAAACAAAGATTACATCACTCTTGGACTTAGTGATCTTATGACAGAAAACCATCGCCTCTGCAGCAGCCGTTGCCTCATCTAGAAGTGAGGCGTTGGCTATTTCCATTCCCGTTAAATCACAAACCATCGTTTGGAAATTAAGCAACGCCTCAAGTCTGCCTTGTGATATTTCTGGCTGATATGGTGTATATGCAGTGTACCATGCAGGATTTTCCAAAATATTTCTCTGAATAACGGCAGGTGTAAATGTGGGGTAGTACCCTGTCCCAATAAGCGATCTTGTCGGCTTTATACGGTCTGCGATCGTTCTAAGTTTGGCTAAGGTCCGTTGTTCACTAAGAGGGGCTGGCAATTCAAGAGGTAAATCAAGTCTAATACTTTCTGGGAGTGTGGTTTTAATGAGTTGCTCGATATCTTGAAAGCCTAGTTCATTAAGCATTTCTTGTTGATCTGCTGCTGATGGTCCTATATGGCGCCTTATGAACTCGTCGTCACCGTTGTCCAATATGTCGATATTATTGCCGCTATCCATATGAATATCTTTCTAGTGTAAAACGCTCAGAAACTATTTTAATTCTTCGATAAATTTATTATATGCCGCTTCATCCATCAGCTCCTGAAGTTCTTCTGGAGCGTCAATCGTCATTTTGAAGACCCATCCCGATTTTGTTGGATCACTATTCAATGTCTCGGGGGCATCATCTAACAAGTCATTCCATTCAATTACAGTTCCCGACACTGGGGCAAAAATATCACTTGCGGCCTTAACAGACTCCACAACTGCAACGTCGTCATTGCGCAACACTTTTTCTTTCAACTTTGTGACCTCTGCAAAAACAATATCGCCAAGTTGCTCCTGAGCATATAATGTGATTCCCACCGTTCCTAGATCATCCTCTACTTCAATCCATTCATGTTCTTTTGAAAAATATATTTTCGACATTTTGACGACCTCCCCAATTTTATTTTCGAAAATACTTCGGGCTCACAAAAGGCAAATCTGCGACTTTTGCTGGTAAATATTTACCCCGAACTGAAAGCAAAACTTCTGTGCCAATCTTACTGAACGCCTCTTCGACGTATCCCATAGCTATAGGTCGTTCAAGAGTGGGGCTATAACCACCACTGGTTATTGAACCAATTTTCCTACCTCCATCTGCAAATATTTCACAACCTCCCCTCGCTGGCGCTTTACCAATCGGGGAAATACCCACCCGACATTTTTTAATACCATTTACAAGCTGTTCTTTGATTAGCTCAAAACCCGGGAAATTACCTTCTTCGCGACGGCGCTTACTGATGACCCAACTGAGAGATGCCTCGACAGGCGTTACTTCTTTTGAAAGGTCTTGACCATAGAGGCAGAGGCCAGCTTCTAGACGCAGCGCATCACGTGCCCCTAAACCAACCAAGCCTACATCTGGGTCATTCAAGAGTATCTCAACAAATTTTCGCACGTCCGACGTAGAAATAGAAACCTCGAAACCATCCTCGCCAGTGTATCCAGATCTACTTACGGTTATCGGAGAACCCAGAAATGTGAATTCAGCTGATTGCAGAAAGAAAAGTTTGTCAACACCGGGAACTAACTCATTCAAAATTTTCACCGACGCTGGTCCCTGAAGAGCTAGCAGGGCACTATCATTCATTAATTCTATTTCACAGTCTAAATTTTCTTGTAATAGCTCTAAGCCAGCTGCCTTTGATGCAGCGTTTAAAACAAGAAGAGCATATCCATCCCCTCTTGTAACGATTAAGTCATCTAAAATACCTCCGGACTCATTTGTAAACACCGTATAGCGCATAGCTCCCACTTCAAGACCTTCAAGATCGCTCGGAACTAGGCTTTCGAGGTCCTTCAAGACATTTACACCTGTAAGACGAATCTGCCCCATGTGAGAGACATCAAAAAGGCCAGATTTTGATCGCGTATGAAGATGTTCGCCTTTAATGCCTAATTGATATTGCAGAGGCATACTGTACCCAGCGAACTCAACCATCGTTGCCCCATGCTCTTTATGGAACATTTCAAGCGGTGTCTTATCAAGCTTTATTTGGGGCATAATGACTCCCATACAAAAAGGCCAACCATCTTCGCAAAAGCGAAAACTTTAAGCCCCCTCTGTCGAAAACCTGAGAGATTAACCAGTCTAAATCAAGACCAGCTTACACCTTCGGTGAGAGAACTAACGCTCTCCACTTTCCAGAGGCTCCTCGCCTTAAAGTCCTTTTGCCTGAGAGTTTCCGGGGCGGTTGCTCCTTCGGCGGCAACAAAATGATTAGATGTCGCTCTCTTCTTTAAGGGTCCTCAGAGATTTAATTTTCAACTGTAGTCATTAAATTCCTTTTCGAAAAGCATTCATTTTAAAAAAGGGGCTTGCGAGTGATGGTTCCCTGCAACTAATCTCGCAATTGTGATCAAAAATTTAGGCAATCATAGGTAACAAATGTCTTGGGATAAGGAATTAAAAGAGATCCTGCAGAAAAAGGAATTCGCTCTGCAGCAAGGCGGGGTAAAAAATGTCGAGAGACAACATGCCAAAGGACTCCTGACAATCCGAGAACGCATCGCTTCAATTTTAGACAATAATACTTTCGACGAAATTGGACCCGGTGCAGGTGGAGCAACAAGAGACAAAAACGGTAATCTTATAGAGTTCAACCCTGCAAACTTTGTGCTTGGCTTTGGCAAAATTAATGGACGAGATTGTGTTATTGGGGGGGAAGACTTCACTATGAAAGGTGGATCCCCAACAGAATCAGGCTTACGCAAAAGTATTTATATTGAAGAATTAGCCCTTCAGAACCTTGTACCCCTTGTCAGACTTCATCAAGGTGGGGGAGGTAGTGTGACAGGAGCTTCTGGTAATTCACAAATCGCAACGACCCCTGTATACAACCCTCCTCGATTTATGACGGTTGCAAAAACATTACAAGCTATACCAGTTGCAACTGCTGCATTAGGGGCGGTCGCTGGATTACCTGCTGCCCGGCTTGTTGCTTCACATTTCTCAATTATGACAAAAAACAACAGTCAAGTTTTAATAGCAGGACCAAAGGTTGTAGAGCGGGCACTTGGCCGAAGTGTCACGAAAGAAGATATGGGTGGTGCACATATTCATACGCGAAACGGTGTCGTAGACAATATTGCTGAAGATGAGACCGACGCACTAGAACAAATTAAACTTTTTCTTTCGTACCTTCCGAATAACGCTTGGGAACTGCCTCCTCACGCTTCGACATCAGATCCCTTCGATAGGAGGGACAATTTTCTTGCAGATTTAGTTCCTCGTGATCGGCGTAAGATTTATGACATGCGAAAAATAATCCACAGCGTCACCGATAAAGATTCGACATTTGAAATAGCCAAGGATTTTGCGAAAGGTCAAATTATTTGTTTAGCTAGAATTAACGGTTATCCGATTGGGATATTTGCAAATGACTGCAAATATAATGCGGGTTCAATGACTGCAATTGGCTCGCAAAAGGTAAAAAGATTTATAGAAACATGTGAGACATTCAACTTGCCAATAATCACTTTTGTAGACGAACCAGGATTTATGATTGGTCCTGAAGCTGAGAAGGCTGCAACGATACGTCATGGGACAGATTTAGTTTTGAAGTCAGCTAACTGTAAACTGCCATGGGCTTCAATAATTGTTAGAAAATCGTTTGGTGTGGCAGCAGTTGCTCATTATGGTCCCAACGCTTTTGTATTGGCCTGGCCATCTGCTGAAATGGGGGCTGTTCCGGTAGAGGGAGGAGTTGCCGTAGCATTTTCAAGAGAGATAGAGGCTCACCCAAACCCAGAACAGCGAAGGAAAGAGCTGGAAGCCGAGATCTCTCACAGATATTCATCAATTCCTCGTGCTGAGGCACTTGCCGTGCACGATCTTATTGATCCCAGGGACACTCGGCCGATGCTTAGCCGCTGGGTTGAAAGAGCGTATAAGGCATTACCTAATATCGTTGCAAAAAAAAATAGAATTTAATCAAAAATATCTAATTTAGTCTGCTTTTTAACGAATACCTCTATTATATTGAAGTTGGACTTCTGTTAATTCAAAACCTACTAATACCTTATGATTTCTAAAGTCAATCTTTCCCGCTGATGGTATAAAGACTTCAACCTCCTGGGTATTTCTCGCTGTTTGGATGCCATCCATAAAACTCACTGTGGTTTTATAAACCTCTTTTGCTAAGATTTGGTCGTTGCGATCAATAGTTGCGATTAAATACCTTAAATCAGCATCTATTGGAATGTCGTATTTAGAAAGTTTAGAAAGCAAATCAAATACTATTGAGATGGTGATGCCGTCGGCACTAGCTGTACACTTTGTCCTTAATCGCTGAATTTTTGAAGAAAGTAAAATATTCGATTTTGATTGATTGCCAGCCACCTTAATTTCCGAAACCCTGTCAAGATCGCTGATAACACCAACCTTTGGACAATACGCAATTTCATTTGAAGAACTAGCACAACCAAAACCTAAACAAATTATTAAAATCTGAAATAAAGCTCTTTTAATTTTTTGCGATGCCATAACATTAACCTAATAATTTTTTCCCACTAATTCTAATTCAGTTTTCAAATAATAGCTTTTGTAGTCTGGCGACAAATCTATAGGGATGATAAACTGATCCTATTCGTTTATATCCTAATATATGCATTAAAATCACATCAAACTTTGATCAGCCGGTAGAATTCTTATGTACATTGTCAGAGATAAAAGATGCCTCGTTCAGACTTAAAGATACGGCTTGCTGCTCCCCGCGGCTTCTGCGCTGGTGTTGATCGAGCCATTCAAATTGTCGAGAAATGCATAGAAAAACATGGTGTACCGGTATACGTAAGACACGAGATCGTACATAACCAGTTTGTTGTGCGGGCTCTTGAAGCCAAAGGGGCGATTTTTGTCGAAGAACTCGATCAAATTCCCGACGGATTTCCTGTAATATTTTCCGCCCATGGTGTTCCAAAATCAATTCCAGAGGAAGCGAATAAACGCGGACTATACTACGTTGATGCAACATGCCCTTTAGTGAGCAAAGTTCATATCGGCGCAGAACGTCACTATAAAGCGGGTAGACATATACTTCTTATTGGCCACTCTGGACATCCGGAGGTAATCGGTACCATGGGACAACTTCCAAAAGGGGCTATTACATTAATTGAAACACCAAATGACGCTTCAATCTACTCACCACCCAAAGAACAAGAAATCGCTTACATTACGCAAACAACTTTATCAGTAGACGACACTCAAACAATTATCGACATATTAAAAAAACGATTTCCTAAGCTAATTGAACCTTCAAAACAAGACATATGCTATGCGACGACAAATCGGCAACAAGCAGTTAAAGCAATAGCAACTGATTGTGATGCTTTAATTGTAATCGGTGCGCCCAACTCATCTAATTCTAGAAGATTGGTTGAAGTGGCCGAGCAAAATGGTTGCAACGAGGCAAGACTTATCGGGTGTGCAAGCGAAATTGACTGGGAATGGCTTCAGACCGCCAAAACACTCGGGATCAGTGCTGGTGCCTCAGCTCCAGAGATATTGGTCGAAGAAGTCGTAGAGGCATGCAAAGAAAAATTCAACGTCAAACTAGAGGAAGTTGAAATTGCGCGAGAAACTGTTCATTTTAAATTGCCCAGGCAATTAGTTGTTTAATGGCTGTTTATACACACCTCTCAGATAAGGAAATCAGAAATTTTCTGACCGAATATGATATTGGCCAATTACTAGATTTTTCCGAAATCGCTGAAGGCGTCGAAAATTCTAATTTTCTCCTCACAACGAGTAGTGATAAGTATATTCTCACTCTTTACGAAAAACGCGTCGACCCCCATGATCTACCCTTCTTTCTAAAATTACTATCTCATTTGGCCAATGCTGGGCTCTCTTGCCCCCTACCCGTCAAAGGCATAGATGGTAATGCTTTAAGAACACTTGGAGGAAAACCTGCCGCGATTGTGACATATCTGCAGGGTAGTTGGCCGAGGCAAACCACCCTTGATCACTGTAAAGCGTTGGGTTCGGCCATGGCTATTATGCACGAATTTGGTAAAAGTTTCCAAGGCACCCGGACAAATGCGTTAACACTTACCGCTTGGCGACCGTTATTAGATTCATGCAGGCTCCATGAATGGGAAATTTACAATAATCTATTTAATGAACTTAATCGAGAACTGAACTGGCTGGAAGCAAACTGGCCTAAAAGCCTGCCTTCTGGAATTATACACGCCGATCTCTTCCCGGATAATGTGTTTTTCAAAGACGATAACTTATCCGGAATTATCGACTTTTACTTCGCGTGCAATGATTTTTTAGCTTACGATATAGCTGTTTGCATTAATGCTTGGTGCTTTGATGAAAATGAACTTTTCGACCTTGAGAAATCCAGTTGCATTTTATCTGCATACACCGAGATACGCACTTTGTCTAAGGAAGAGATTGCTTCGCTACCTGTGTTAATTAGAGGCAGCGCTATTCGCTTCTTACTGACAAGACTTTACGACTGGCTAAATCATCCAGAAGATGCATTGGTGAAACCAAAAGATCCAATGAGCTATTTGAAAAAGCTTCGATTTCATCAGCAGCTCAGTGATGCATCAGATTACGGTGCAGAAATATGAAAAAAGTTACTATTTTTACCGATGGAGCCTGCAGTGGAAATCCTGGTCCAGGAGGATGGGGCGCTATACTTCGTTACAATGAGAACGAAAAAGAGCTATCCGGAGGAGAGATTTCAACCACTAATAATCGAATGGAGCTGATGGCAGCTATTTCTGCACTTGAAGCTCTAACTAAACCTGTTCAGGTGAGTCTGTATACAGATAGTATATATTTGAAAGATGGCATCACGAAATGGATACATACCTGGAAAGCCCGCGAATGGAAAACGGCCAGTAAGAAACCAGTAAAAAATAAAGATTTGTGGATGCGTCTCGAAGCTGCAATGAAAGTTCACCAAATAGAGTGGTGCTGGATAAAGGGTCACGCTGGACACGTCGAAAACGAGAAAGCAGACCAATTAGCCAGAGCTGCTATCCCCAACTAACTCGCACTAAAAATGAAATAGCGATTTACTGAGGGGCCTCTACAAGGGGATGTTGTCATGTTTTTTCCAAGGGTTTTCGAGTTGCTTATTGCGAAGCATCATAAATGCCCTCGCTATACGAACACGTGTATTTTGAGGCATGATTACATCGTCGATATAACCCCTAGCGCTAGCTGCTGAAGGATTTGCAAATTTTTCACTATATTCGGCTGTACGATTTGCAATCTTCTCTTGATCCCCCAAATCTCCCCTAAAAATTATCTCTACAGCGCCCTTTGCTCCCATAACAGCGATCTCTGCAGTTGGCCATGCAAAGTTGACGTCTCCTCTAAGATGTTTTGAGCTCATTACATCGTAGGCCCCGCCATATGCTTTTCGCGTAATAACTGTAACTTTTGGAATTGTTGCCTCCGCGTAAGCAAAGAGTAGCTTGGCACCATGTTTGATAATGCCCCCATACTCTTGTTGGGTGCCGGGAAGAAAGCCCGGAACGTCAACTAAAGTGAGGATTGGGATATTAAAGCAATCACAAAATCTAACAAATCTTGCAGCTTTTTTAGATGAGTCTATATCAAGACAACCGGCCAGGACCATAGGTTGATTAGCTATAACACCAATAGTTGATCCCTGCACACGTGCGAAGCCGATGATAATATTCGCCGCAAAATTTGGCTGCAGCTCAAAAAAATCGCCTTCGTCTATAATCTTTACAATTAATTCCTTCATATCGTAAGGCTTATTGGCATTTTTAGGGACCAAGGTATTGAGAGAAGGCTCTGACCTTTCTATTGGATCAGTTGTTTCCCACTCTGGTGCTTTCTCTCGGTTCGAGGCAGGCAGAAAATCTATAAAACGCCGCAACTGCAGTAACGCTTCGACGTCATTTTCAAAAGCATGGTCAGCAACACCAGATTTGCTGGAGTGTGTAATAGCACCTCCAAGTTCCTCATGTGAGACGGTTTCGTGTGTGACCGTTTTTACAACGTCAGGCCCTGTGACGAACATATAAGAACTATCTTCAACCATAAAAATAAAGTCTGTCATAGCGGGCGAATAAACTGCTCCCCCAGCGCAGGGACCCATAATCATAGAGATTTGTGGGACAACTCCCGAGGCCAATACATTCCTTTGGAAAACTTCTGCATAGCCACCTAGTGATGCTACTCCCTCTTGAATTCTAGCCCCTCCAGAATCATTTAAACCAATTATAGGCGCACCAACCTTAATAGCTTGGTCCATTATTTTGCAAATTTTTTCAGCATGAGCCTCTGATAAAGCCCCTCCAAACACTGTAAAATCTTGGCTAAAGACAAAGCATAATCGGCCGTTAATTGTGCCAAATCCTGTTACAACTCCATCACCAGGTATCTTTTCTTTCGCCATCCCGAAGTCATTGCAGCGATGCTCTACAAACATATCCCATTCTTCAAACGACCCTTCATCATAGAGAATTTCAATCCTTTCACGAGCAGTCAACTTTCCCTTTGCGTGCTGCGCTTTTATACGCCTTTCTCCACCACCTAAATACGCCTTATCACGCATTTCCTCTAATTTTCTTATGATATCTTGCATTTTATTTACCAACTCAAATGGAATAATTATCTAAAACTTTTTATTTTGTTGATAACACCAATTTTAAAAATTCTTTTATTTCTAACATTTCTCGGCGTCTGTTCGCAATTCGTAATGATGCTTCTGCATCTTCACCCCAATTATTTATCTGAAAGTAATCATCAACAAATGCGGCCTGACAGGCTGCTTCTAACTCAATCTGGTGTTCCAAAAGTGAGAGACCGATTACAGCCGACCCGGAGATACTGGTAAATTGGTGGAGGCCCAGCAGTTCAAATTCATTATAGGATTCTAGAATTTTTTGCGCTGAGGAAATTAATTTGGGGGTTTGCATAACAGGCATTATCCCAGATGTGACGTTGAAAGCTGACCCTAACAAGCCCTCACACCAGTCTAAAAGCGGCTTCCATAACTGATCTTGTTCGAGAACGAGAGCTTCTGGTTCTTCGGCACGATAACACAACAGATCTGTCTGAAGAAAATTTAATATTTCATCTATAGTGTCGTGAGGTTTAGGCCTAACCCTATCAATTGCTGTTGCACTCAATGTCATGAACGGCATTGTGCTAGGTATTATATTTGTTGCTTGATTTCCCCACTCATCCGCAATTGCATCTGCAAGCGCTTTTGTTGGCAACACTAATTTAGATTTGCCAGGAGACAAAAGGGCTTTTGTGTCCAGAGTAATTAAAAACCCCTCATGAGTTGAACTCACCTCAACTTTTTTATAAAAGCGCTTCATGTAATCTCTCTAATGTTCAATTTTTTCATCGCACACAAAATTGTTGCCCATTTACAATTTAGATAGATCAAAATATTCCGTTAAATTATTATCATTAGTCAAAAAGGGTCTTTATAATTTTTGCTGTCAAGCCCCAGCTGAGACCACGAACTCTTCATATGGTTTGGTAACTCCGCTGTAATAAAAAGTTCTTTTCCATTTGGCCACCTGACCCTTATATCGCGCGCATGTAGATGAATTTTTCTTGATATACCTTGCAAATCTAGGAATGCTTTCGCACCTCCGTATTTTCCATCTCCATGAATTGGCGTCCCTACAGATGCCATGTGCACCCGCAGTTGATGGGTTCTGCCAGTTTTTGGTCGCATCGCAACCCACGACGCTTTTCTTCCCAATTGCTCAACAATAGCGTAGTGAGTAGTCGCTGTTTGCCCATCTTTCGGATTAACA
>CACHDV010000050.1 GCA_902578675.1 uncultured Alphaproteobacteria bacterium | reverse complement strand
ATTAACAAATGCATTAGAAAAATATTAATTATCATAAAACGTGCGGAATTTTTCTTTAACTTAATTAAGACCATGGTAATTGAGCCCAGAAGGGCTCCAAAAGCGTATGAGGCGACTAAGTGGCTAAGCCCGCTCTCGTCAACTTGATAAATACTTTTTGCTACATACGGCAAAATGCCATGGCTCACTGGAAACACTGTTAAATTTACAAGAAACGCTAACCACATTGCTGCTAATAAAGCTGGGGTTCTCCGGACATAGATAAGACCTTGTTTTAAATTAAAAAATACTGAGTCCTGTATTTTTCCATTTAACCCCACGGGATTGGTTTTTATTCCGGAAACACCAAGGGTCAAAAGAAAACTAATTGCATAAAACAAACTTACCATAATGTATGCCACACCGAGCCCAAAAAGAGAAAATAAGCCAGCACCAAAAAGAGCACCTATTATTCGTGCTGTATCCATCGTGGTACGTGACAGACCCATAGCCGACATCAGTTTAGAGTCTGAAATTGTATCGCCAATTAACCCATTCCGCATCACGAGATCCGATGGTCGAACTAAACCAGCTAACAAACTGACCACATAAACGTGCGTAGGCTCCAATGCTTGTGTTAGTGCCAGCGTCATGAGCGCAAGGCTCAGAACTAAATAAATTAATCTGAGGGAACAAAGTAAGGTTCGGCGACTTAGTCTATCCCCCAACGCACCGAGATATGGCGCCAAGAGGGTACCCAGCCATTGGAGTGACGCAAAAAGGGTAAGTGAAAGTACTGATTGCGTCTCAACAATCACATACCAACCTAAAATCAAGATTTCCATTTCAAATGCCCATGAGGTCATCAGGTCTGCTGGCCACTGAAATCGAAAACTTTTCACTTTGAATGGTTGAAAGGCATTAATTCTAAACAAAAGATTCGCACCAAAATGATTTGTGTCTTAAGGATAACTAAGTCGCGCATGGTTTCGCACACTACGAAACCATTCAACACATTGTAGATTATTTTAAACTACACCACAGAGATTTCTGTTTAACCTAGGTAAATGCTTAACTTTGAGGTAAACTTTACAACTCTCTAATTCAAAAACTATCAAAAGCTGATTATTCTTAATGGACGTAATATGAAGTTCTACGACCTTTCCGGTGCAGATAATAAACGTTTTAGTCCATTCGGTTGGCGAGTACGAATGTCGCTAGCGCATCTGGATATGGAGGAACATACTGAGGTTGAATTGGTAAAATTTTCTCAAAAAGATAAAATAAGGTTTTCTGGGCAAGAGTTAGTTCCGGTGATACAGGACAATAGCGCAATAATATCGGATAGTTGGAGAATTGCCGAATACCTTGAGAATAATTATACAAATCAACCATCACTGTTTTCTAGTCCAACCGATAAAGCTAATGAAAAATTTGTTTCCAGTTGGGTAGATAGCCAAATTCACCCTTTGGTAGCTAAATGCGTAGTGAGAGATATTCTAGATGTCATTGACCCAAATGATAGGGAATATTTTCGCCGCTCTCGTGAGGAGCGATTTGGAATGTCGCTGGAAAAAATTGTGGCGAATAGAGAAGAAACAAGAACCTTACTAAAGCGAACGCTATATCCTGTCAGGAAAGTGTTAGAGTTAAGTCCTTTTCTTGGTGGAACACAAGCATCATTTGCTGACTATTCAGTATTTGGTGCAATGATGTGGGCTCGAATAACAAGTTCCTTTGACATTTTAGAAGAGCACGACCCAATTACTGATTGGCGTGAACGTATGCTTGATTTATATGATGGATTAGCTAGGAAAGAAACAGCAAGAGGTTAATAAAGGAAACTATTATGCGCATAAAAGAGCTTTCAGATGATGAAATGACAACAACGCAAAAAAAGATCCGGGACGAAATAGTCGCGGGCCCAAGGGGTAAGCTACAGGGCCCACTTCGGGTTTGGCTGACAAGTCCTAACCTAGCCGATAAAGCACAGAGGCTTGGTCAGTTTTGCAGGTATGAAACGTCTCTACCGACACACCTAAGTGAATTAGCTATATTAATTACTGGTAGATTTTGGGGGGCGGAGTTTGAATGGTATGCGCATAAAAAAATCGGCTTAGAAGCAGGTTTAGATCCTGATTTGGTGGAGGCTATTCGACAGCGTCGTGTTCCAAGTTTTAATACTGATTCAGAAAAAATTATTTATGAATTTGCCACACAATTGCACCGCGACCATCGTGTAAATGATGAAACTTACGCTGCCGCAGTCAACGAGTTTGGGGAGGAAGGTACGGTCGACTTGGTCGGTATATTAGGGTATTATACCCTGATATCAATGACTCTAAACGCGTTTAAGGTTCCTCTTCCAGAGGGAGAAAGCCCAGAGCTGGATTAGTTTAAGTCGAGTTAATTATCTGACTTTCTGCGGAATAGCAATGTGGTGGCAATAACACCTAGCATAAATAATATGCATAAAGCTACGTGGCCCTCCTGAAATGCTAATTCTTGTGCTTTCAACGAGAGAAGTGCCTTAAAGTACGATATTGCTGCCAGTGATCCCTCATCGGCACTCAAACCAAGATGAGAGAGTTTTTGACTAATCATGCGTAGTGTTTCAACTGTTGGGGTATTATCAGGTGTTTGTGTTGTAAGTAAATCAGCTCCATGTCCAATGGTTCTATAGTCAATAATAATAGCAAGCACACTCACTCCGATCGAAGCGCCTGTCATTCGTATGAAGTTCAGCGTACCAGCAGCATACGGAACTAAATCTCCCGGAACTGAGTTCATGCTGCTTAAGTTTAAAGATGGCATGACTAAACCCAATCCTATTCTTCCAAATGCAACCAACAGTGCTATAACCCAAAAACCAGTCAACATACCTATGTCCGCTAAAAGCCAACAGGATAAGCCAAAGATAGCTAATCCTACAGCTATTGTATGAGATGGATCGACTGCTGTAGAAAGCCTCCCTGCTATTGGGAATACGATCATCGAAACAATACCCCCAGGTAACAGCATTAGACCCGCCTTGAAAGCCGAGAACCCCTGAATAGTTTGGACTAAAACCGGAATAATATATAAAGAGCCGAACATGCCTGCCCCAAATATAAACGCTATGAGTGCCGAAGCTACGTAATTTCTGTAACGGAACAATCTCAATTGTAAGAGCGGAGATTTGCTTTTCAACTCTCTAATTAAAAAAATGATGAGCGCCACAATGGCCCCAAAAAGCATTATAAAAACGGAGTCCGTATTCCAACCATTTTGCTGCCCACTACTTATCCCATTTAAAACTAGCATTATAGAGGTAAAAATAAGAATAAAACTGATTACGTTTAATGAAACGGGCTTTGTATCTGGGTCACGGCCAGGCATGAAGATTGATGCCATGAAGGCAGCGACCACCATGATTGGTACAGTTGCTGAGAATAGCAACCTCCATTCAAATTGATCTATAATCAGGCCGCCCAAAAAAGGACCTATTGTAGGGCCAAAAACTATTCCTAAGCCAAACCACCCCATTGCAACGCCGCGTTGGGCGGGTGGATAAGCAAGATAAACAGTACTTAATGCAAGCGGTTGGATTATTCCTGCACACAACCCTTGCGCGAACCTTGCCAGAACGGCAGCCTCAAAACTCGACACATATTGCCCAAGAACGCCCGCAATAGAAAAAAAAGTTAAGGAAGCTATAAATATATTTCGTGGCCCAAACGTAGCTACTAACCAACCATTTAATAACATGCCGGCTGTCATGGTTGAGAGAAAGCCGGTGGATATCCAGTGAGCTTGATCTTGCCCAACTCCAAATGCACCCATTATATTAGGTATTGCAACGTTTACCATCGTAGAGGTCATAATCATCGCAATCATCGCAATCATTGCCGTGATTGTAAGACCTAATGGATTTATTTTTGTCATAATTTAGTCTGTTTACGAGTTAATTCATTATAAAATTTCTAAACGGAGAATCATTTGCTTTGATAAATACCTCAACCATCATCCCAGGGCGTAGCATGCTCTGCCTTTGATCAATTTCTATCCTAACCCGCAGTCTTTGGGTAACTTTGGTAAAGCTGCCTGCCTCATTTAATTTCGGCAAAATAGCAAACTGGCTGGTCGCAGCATTTCCTATGCTACTTATCGTGCCTTCAAATTGTTCGTCTGGATAAGCATCCACTTCTATCTCAACTCTTTGACCCAATTTCAATCTGCTAATATCTGTTTCTCTAATATTGGTCTCTACCCAAATTTTTTCTGGGCTATGAAGCACCAATAGTCTCTGTCCTTTCGAAACTACTTCCCCCTCGTTTACTAGGGTTCTTCCAACCACTCCATCCATATTGCTTGTTATTTGAAACTGTTTTGCCACTTCTACTTCTCGGGCCATCTTTGCTTGAATTTCTAAAAGTCTTGCCTCAAGAGATTTCTTTTCAGCATTTTTAACATCCAATAATTTTCTATCCGCTTCTGCCTGTCCGATGCGCGCTTCCGATGCAATGACGGTTTTTTCTGCCGCTATAAGTTGCTGCTCAGCTTTACGAAAGTTTGTTTCTACTCGTTCGAGCTTTGAACGGCTTATGGCCCCTTTCCTCAAAAGTTTTTTTACCCGTTCAAAATCTTTCCTCAGAAAATCCACTTCGTGATCGAACACTCGTTTATTCGCCCGTGCCTCTAATAATTTGGCATTTTCACTTTCTATTTTAGCTTCAATTTGATCGGCTATCATATTATATTCCGCCGATGTCTTGGATAACTGGGCTTTTTTTGTCCTATATTCGGCTTTGATTTGTTGGATTTTTAAATCAATTAGTCTAGAGTTTATTTGAATTAAGGGATCTCCTTTTTTAATATTATTGCCTTCTGATACGAAACGCTTAACAATCCTACCTTCAACTTCACTACTTATTGTGATTAGGTCTGCCATCACCCTTGCATCAGTTTCATGAACATAGAAAAATGAGCCTTTAACCCACCCGAAGAGCCAGTAGATCAAAGCTATCGCTAAAACTAATAGCAGCACCAATCTTCCTATTGCAAAAAGTCTACGGTTATTAACTTGTGGGGCTTTTCCGCTTTCGTCTATTTTACTCATTAATATTATCCTAAAACCCGGAACCGCTTGTGCTCATTATATCCTGCATTTAAGTATCCAAGCACTCTTCATAGTCATTACAATCTCGCTTTTTTGATTAATCGTTTTAAAATAACACGTCGCAATACCAGACTCCGGACGAGACTTTGAACGGCGGAGGTCTTTTATTTCCATAGATACTCTGATTGTATCATCTGGTTTGACCGGTTTTAACCATCGCAATTCATCTAATCCGTAAGAGCCCAAACTTGTCGTTTGGAAACCATTCGACTGACATAATAGACGAAAACTTATTGCGGCCGTCATAAAGCCACTGGCTATCAATCCTCCAAAATTTGAAGCCAATGCATCTGGTTTGCTTATGTGAAATGGCTGCGGATCATACTTCCATCCAAATTCGATAATTTCGGTCTCTGTAATTGTTTTTGAAATACTATCAAAGATATCCCCTACACTTAAGTCGTCAAAGAACACCGGATCGTGCACCATAAATCTCCAAGATATTTTTTATTCTCAATATTTTTTTATTAAACAAAAAGTGCTCCCTCTAAAAGCTCCTATGGGAAAACTTTTATAATTCGAAACAATCAAAGTCCGGTTGAAACTTCACTGTTTAAACAAACTTCCTGCATCTTTGGAAACACGTCTTTTATTTTCAATCACTGTTTCCACACGAGCTATTTCAAGCTTCATATTAGCAATGTATTGCTCTAGCTCTTCAATATTCCAATTTGTTAGGTCTTTTGGTTTTAACTCACCCTTTTGCGGTTCTAGATCTTCAAATGCCATAGAGTTACCCTTCACGAACAAGAAAAAATTATTTATTAGCTTTCATAAAACTTTTTTCCATTTTTTTATTTAAAGCGTTGCTACTATTCGAGCTTCGAAACTTGATAATATTATTATAATAGTGCATATCGGGGTAATTGAAATCGAATATCGTGAAAAGAGGAAGTTCCATGACGCAACCTTTGATGCCTAAAGCTACAGCAGTATGGCTGATAGAGAATACTGCTCTAACGTTCGAGCAAGTCGCAGAATTTTGCCAGCTGCATGCGCTCGAAGTTCAAGCAATTGCCGACGGTGAAGTGGGAATAGGGATGCAAGGCTTTGATCCAATAGCGAACGGCCAACTTTCTCGGGACGAAATCCAAAGATGCGCAAAGGACCCATCAGCGCGTTTGGAATTACAAAAAAGTAACTTGCCAAAGCCAACTAATAAAAGTAAAGGACCAAAATACGTACCCATTTCAAAGCGGGGCGATAAACCTGATGCTATAGCCTGGCTGCTAAAACACCATCCCGAATTAAAAGATTCACAAATTAATCGGCTAGTTGGTACAACTAAAGATACGATCAATAAAGTGCGGAACCGTACCCATTGGAACTCTAACCAGATTACAGCTCGGCATCCTGTTTTATTGGGTTTATGTCAACAACAAGACTTAGACAACGCTGTCGTTAAAGCTGGCGGCGAGCTCAAATCGTCCCATCAACAAGTTGGGTCAATATCAGAACTTCCATAGAGAAACATCAATTAACAACCTCTAAGATTTCGGTTCGCCTGTAGGTTTTGTAACGCTCATTACGATCTTCCCGCGCTGTTCGGCCATAATACTCTTTAAAACACTTGGAGAAGTGGCTGGCAGAAATGAAGCCGCATGCCAAAGCGACCGAGAGTATAGACATATTGGTTTGATCGAGAAGTTGTTTTGCCCTATTTAGGCGCAAATTGAGATAATATCTAGTTGGGGTAAGCCCCATATATTTACTAAATAGGCGCTCTAATTGCCGCGTGGATATCCCTGCTTTAACAGCTAGTTCTTTCTGACTTAACGGGTCTTCAAGGTTTAACCCCATTTCCTCAACAACTCCGACCAGCTTTGGATGAGCCACTCCCAAACGCATTCTTAATGCCATTTTCTGTTTATTGTGGGGTTCTCTAATCCGGTCGTGGATAAACTGATCTGAAATTTCAGCCGCCAATGTCTCACCATGTTGCTTTCTAATCAAATACAGCATCATATCTAAACCAGCGGTCCCACCCGAACAAGTAATTCGATCTCTATCAATTTCGTAAATATCAGAAGAAACCTCAATATTTGGGAAAACTTCCTTAAACGATTCCAAGTTTTCCCAATGAATTGTACATCTTCTGTCTCTCAGGAGACCGGCCTTCGCTAGAACATATGCCCCCGTAGAGAATGCGCCAAGGACAACCCCTTCGCGAGCAGACTTTCTTAAAAAAGAGAAAAGTTTATCATTATTATAGAATTGCACACCATATCCGGAAATTACAAAAATCAATTTGGGTTTTTGGATTATATTCAGACCGCCAGACGGAACAATCTCCACACCATTGCTGGAAACAACGGAGTTTCCATCAACGCTAACCACCCTCCAATCATATAATTTTCCGTCTGCTAATCTATTTGCTAAGCGCAAAGGTTCTATAGCAGACGAAAACGCCATAAGGGAAAAATCAGGAATTAAGATTATGTCGATAATGGTAGGTAAATTATGGATTTTGTCGAGCATACCGCAAAACCTCCCAGGCGCTCATAGGTTCTTGCAAGCTAATCTATTTTTCGGCAAATGCAATCCATTTAATTTTGCTTCGAAATGAAAAATTTATTGTTTAGCGTAGCCTATTTTTTGCAGTGATTCTTTTATTTCATTTAATATCTCAGGGTCATCGATGGTAGCAGGCATGTCATAGTCTACAGAGTCAGCAATTTTTTGAATGATTCCCCGCAATATTTTTCCTGATCTGGTTTTTGGTAATCTCTTTACAACAGTCGCCACTTTAAAGGCCGCGACGGGACCGATCTCTGTACGCACCATTTTTATTACATCTTCTATTATTTCAGAGTGTTCGGTGTTGATACCGTCTTTTAAAACGATAAGACCCAATGGAATTTGGCCTTTCAATTGATCGTTGACACCGAGGACAGCGCATTCTGCAACGTCTTTATGCTCTGCAAGAACTTGTTCCATGCCTCCCGTAGATAAACGGTGACCAGCAACATTAATTATATCATCAGTCCTAGATAAAATATGCAGATAGCCATCCTCGTCTATAATACCAGCATCCCCTGTTTCATAGTAACCTGGATACGTTGTTAAATAACTTTCCACAAAACGTTCGTCATTCTGCCAAAGGGTGGGCAAGGAACCTGGTGGCAAAGGTAATTTTAGGGAGATCGCTCCGATTTCTCCTGTTGGAACAGGTTTCGAGAACTCATCGAGCACATCTATTTTCCAACCAGGCACAGCACAAGTAGGTGAACCTGGCTTTATATCCCTTTGTTCTATCCCAAGACAGTTAGAAGCTATCGGCCATCCTGTTTCCGTCTGCCACCAATGATCGATGACAGGAACATTTAGTATGTTTTTAGTCCATTCTAGCGTATCCGGGTCACACCTTTCTCCGGCTAGAAATTGCGACCGAAGGCATTTTAGATTGTATTTTTTTACTAATTTGCCATATGGATCTTCCTTCTTAATAGCTCTAATTGCCGTTGGCGCGGTAAACATACAATTTACCTGATGTTCAGAAATAACTCTCCAAAACGCCCCGGCATCCGGTGTACCTACAGGTTTTCCTTCATACAAGATACTTGTACAGCCATGAAAAAGTGGGGCATATACGATGTATGAATGTCCAACCACCCAGCCTACATCCGAGGCCGCCCAGTAAACATCTCCCGGATCAACATCGTATATACTTTTCATAGACCATTTTAAAGAAACAAGATGCCCCGCTGTTGGACGCACAACCCCCTTAGGAATACCCGTGGTGCCCGACGTGTATAGAATGTACACTGGATCGGTAGCCTCTACCTCAACGCAATCAACAGATGTAACTCTGTCATGCGCATCGTGCCAATCAATATCCCTCTTTTCGATTAATTCTGCCTCATGCATCTCTCTTTGAAAGATAATGCAATGATTTGGTTCGCTATTTGATAGTTTTAGTGCATTATCCAATAGTGGTTTATACTCTACTATTCGACCTGGCTCTACTCCGCATGAGGCGGAGACAATTACTTTTGGCTTTGCGTCGTCAATTCTCTTCGCTAACTCATTTGAGGCAAATCCCCCAAAAACTACCGAATGAATTGCTCCAATCCGTGCGCATGCTAACATCGCGATAACAGTTTCTGGTATCATTGGCATATAAATTAAAACTCTATCGCCGTATTCAACACCATATTTTCTCAGAACACCTGAAAAACTAGCTACCCTATTCCTCAATTCTAAATAAGTTATTTTTTGTTTAACGTTGGTGACAGGGCTATCATAAATCAATGCTAGCCGACTGGAGTTCCCTTCGTCTACATGGCGGTCTAGCGCATTATAGCAGGTATTTATTCTACCTCCAGAAAACCAGTTGTTAAATGGAGAATTGGTCTCATCAAGGACTTTATCCCATCTCTTTTGCCACACTAAATCATCTGCGGCTGCGGCCCAAAACTCCTCCGGTTTATCTAAAGCCAATTGATATATTTCTGTGTAGGACCCCATCGTAATCACCAAAGTAAAAGTCGCATGTATTCAGTTACGAGTCAGAACAGTTCAATTTTGCAAACAAGATCACTTTTTTTTTATAATATCAACACATTCAAAAAGAATCTTTAAAAAGGGCTCACTTCATATCCCTTCACCGTTCAGTTTAGTAGCCAAAGAGGCTTCTAAAAATCGATCAATATCTCCATCCAAAACAGCCTGCGTATCTGAAGTTTCCTCGTTTGTGCGTAAATCTTTAATTAATTGGTATGGTTGCAAAACGTAGGATCTTATTTGATAGCCCCATCCGATTTCCGTCTTCCCCGCCTCTACCTCACTAGCCCTCTCTTCTCGTTGCCTAAGCTCTAGTTCGTATAATCGGGCGCGAAGCATATCCATAGCCGTTGCTCTGTTGCGGTGCTGGCTCCTATCATTTTGGCATTGAACCACAACACCGGTTGGGAGATGAGTAATTCTTATGGCCGAATTAGTTTTGTTAACATGCTGCCCCCCAGCTCCTGATGCGCGGTAAGTATCAACCCTTAAGTCCTTGTCTTCAATTTCTATGCTGATTGAGTCGTCGATTACAGGATATATCCATACTGAGCTGAAACTTGTGTGCCGCCGGGCTGAGCTATCGAAGGGCGATATCCTAACTAACCGGTGAACTCCGCTCTCGGTTTTAAGCCACCCGTATGCATTTTCGCCTAAAATTTTGATAGTAACGGACTTAAGGCCTGCCTCGTCACCTGTGCTTTCTTCAATGTATTCTACCTTAAAACCATGCTTATCACACCAGCGGACATACATCCGCAACAACATTTCCGCCCAATCCTGTGCTTCCGTTCCACCCGCACCTGCATGTATTTCTAAAAAGCAATCATTCATATCGGCTTCGCCCGAAAGCAACGCCAGTAACTGCTGTTTTTGTACTTCTATAGAGAGTTGTTTAAGCGCCTCATGCTGCTCGACTATAGTTTCTTCATCACTCTCCGCTTCACCCATTTCTATCAATAATACAATGTCATCAAGTTGGGACAAAAATGCGTTTAGGTCATTTATTTTTTTTTCGAGCGATGTCCGTTCACGCATTAGTGCTTGGGCACTTTCAGGTTTTTCCCATAGAGCTGGATCAGAGGTTATAGCGTCTAACTCCTCAAGTCTTAGATTAGCATTATCCCAGTCAAAGATGCCTCCGAAGCAATGCAATTGACGCGGTAATACCTTCAACTAAAGACCCTAATTCTGATCGCATTAAGAACCTCACAAAATTTAAAACCAAATAATCAAATATAATGCTTAATAAATTCCCTGGCCACCCCTTGAAGGAGGGGAATTTATTTTTAAAGGTAACCTATCACCAGGCTTCCAGTCTGCCGTGTAGCCTCCGTCCAAAACTCTACTAATACCGTCTGGTTCATTTCCTGCTTTAAATACCTCTGTGATTATCTCAGAGCTTCTTTTTGTCGCTAAATTTCCAGTGCTTGGGTCTATTCTCACATGTAAAATTCCAGGAGGGGCCCGAAAGGGTGTGACCGGCACCCCTCTTAAGGCTTGTTCCATAAAACTTTTGAAAATTGGTGCAGCAACGTTTGAACCTGTATCTCTAGGCCCAAGGGTGCGCGGTTTATCAAAGCCTACATAAACACCAACAGCTAAATCTGGGGTGAACCCTATAAACCATGTATCGAAGTTACTATTTGTTGTACCTGTTTTCCCTGCAAGAGGCTTTTTGATTTCTGCTATTCTTCGTCCTGTCCCGCGTTTCACAACACCCTCGAGCATTCTTACCATTTGGTAAGCTGATGCTGAACTTACTATTTGCGCACGTAAGTCCGGCACTTGAGGAACAAGTGATCGGGATTGAAATTTTGCATTACACGCAGAGCAAATTC
>CACHDV010000049.1 GCA_902578675.1 uncultured Alphaproteobacteria bacterium | reverse complement strand
TGTCTCTATAATCACATGAAGCCTAGTATCATGTCCTCTTTCCGAAAAAAGCTCGTCTACCCACTTAACCTCATCAGGTGTTTTAACCTTCGGCAGCATTATAGCTGGCGGTGGAGACGACGTTTTAAGGATGGCTCGAATATCAGCTAAACCGAATTCATCTCGAACCGAATTTATTCGCACAATCAATTCTGCGCCCTTACCATCAAGCGGAGAGGTAAAAAGATCGAGCGTTAGTTTGCGGGCTTGATCTTTGTCTTTTGGCGCAATTCCGTCTTCTAATTCTATACAAACAATATCTGTGCCCGAATTAACCGCCTTAGGAAACATATCTGGACGGAGTCCAGGACAAAAAATAAAACTACGCCTCGAAACAATATTTTTTATATTCACGTTAATTCATCCAAAAATTAGCACAGGAAAATCAATTCTTCTAAAACACCTTAGAGTTAAATCCGTAATGGTTCTTAGTGTAAACAAGTGGCTGATTATTTCAAAATTAGTTATTACCAAAAACTGGTTCTGAGTATATATCCTAGATTCAACTAGTAGAACTTTATAAGATAGTCGAACTAAATGGAAATCTAGAAAGTCTTAAATGTCTAATAATAGCAGCACACAACACAACTTCGATACAATTGTAATTGGATCGGGTATCGCAGGTTTATCTGCCGCAATTACAGCTCAACAAAACGGCGACAATGTAGCAATTGTTGAAAGAGCTCCACCTGATGAAAGAGGAGGAAATACTCGTTATACTGAGAGCTTTTGGCGCATGAAAAATGAAAATGAAGTATCGGAGGATTTTGAAGATCGTTTTGCGGAAAACTCTGGTGGATGGCCAGACCTTTCGATTTTAGAAGATCTGGTTAGAGACAAAGAGAATCAACCTGCTGTCCTTAGATCGTTAGGAGTGGTTGATCCAAATTTAATAGCAACTATAGCGGAAGAAGCTCCAAAAGCTTTAAAATGGCTGAAAACATTTGGGATTAAGTTTGATTTTTTACCACTTTATTTTCTAAGCCAATCTACCACAAGAATGGGACCTATTGGCGGCGGTCTAGCACTGGTTGACGCGCTAGGGAAATATGCAGACGAAGAAGAGAAAATAACTTGGTTTTACGAGACAGCAGCAAGAACTCTCATACAAGATAACTTTGGCTCTGTAACCGGAATAAAAGCAATATCAAAAAATAACTCACCTCTAGAGCTCAAAGCAAATAATATTATCCTTGCCTGTGGAGGGTTTGAAGGTAATCCGGAGATGTTAAGTCACTATGTGGGAGCCCAAGCACAGTTTATTAGGCCTGTCTCAAGGGGCGGTCACTACAACCGTGGAGAAGGAATAAAAATGGCCTTGGACATAGGCGCTGCGCCATGTGGAGATTATGGTAGTTTTCACGCACAGCCGGTCGACCCACGATCTAAAGATTGGGAGCCGGTTGTTCTAAACTATTCCTACGGCCTTCTCATTAATGACAGCGGATTAAGATTTACAGATGAAGCGCCAGCTCTTGTAGACTCCACCTATGAAGCTGTAACTCGCATAATTATGCAGCAACGCAATGGATTGGCGTATGCCGTTTTCGATAAGAAATTAGATGACATTCATAATTGGAATGCAACTGTTAGAACGCGCGTCCCGCCTCTAGAATCAGATACACTTGAGGGGCTCGCAGAGCAGATGAAGATAGATCCTGCCGAATTTTTGAATACGGTTACCGAGTTCAATAGCGCCTGCCCCGAAGCAAACACTGATTTTGATCCACTAACCCCAGATGGCTTACGGACGAAGGGATTATCAATCAACAAATCACACTGGTCTCGGCCAATTTCTAAACCGCCGTTTCGTGCTTGGCCCATTATTTGTTCAAATTGCTTCACCTTTGGCGGCCTTAAAATTGACGAAAATGCCCGTGTCTTAAATACTGAAGGCGATATAATTCCCGGTTTATATGCAGCGGGAGAAGTTGCTGGGATCTATTATAGAACTTATACTGGCGCGACATCCGTTATGCGAGGAGCCGTAACAGGGCGACTTGCCGGAGCTGATGCTGCTCTTAGACGAAATAATTAATTTAACCTGGTAAGTTTATAGGGAGCGGCCGCAATATGTCCCCTAAAATTGGTGCGTTTTTTCCTACACGAGATATGCCGAGCGATCCTAACCAAATTCGAAAGTGGACGCTAGCGGCCGAGGAAATTGGCTTTGACTACATAGAGGTATCAGATCACGTTCTCGGCGCTGATAGAGAAAAGCATGAGAATTTTGATGGACCTTACGACGTTGACGATTGTTTCCATGAAACCTTTTGCACCCTATCTTTCATGGCGGCAATCACTACCCGTGTTGGCCTTGTTAGCGGCGTATTGATCCTGCCACAACGGCAAACAGCACTTGTAGCAAAACAGGCGGCACAACTGGACGTTCTAAGTGATGGCCGCTTACGCTTAGGAATTGGAGTTGGCTGGAACCCAGTTGAATATGATGCACTCGGTGAGAACTGGAAGACCCGCGGCCAAAAACAGAATGAACAAGTTCAACTAATGAATAATCTTTGGACGCAAAGGACGGTAAATTTTTCTGGAAGGTTCGATACCGTTCGAAACGCTGGTATAAACCCGCTTCCCAAACAACGACCGATACCGATTTGGTTTGGCGGTCAAGCTGATGCCGCCCTAAAGCGTGCCGCGACTTATGGCAGCGGCTGGATCCCGTTAGGTAACCCTGGAACTAATAGTGCTAACGCGCTCGACAAGCTTAATAAATTTCTTTCGGACGAGGGACGAGATCCCAAAACTTTTGGAATAGAGGCGTGGATACGTTTTGGTGACGGTAATCCCGAGGTTTGGATGTCAACCGCAAAAAAATGGCTGACACTCGGCGCGGACCATTTAACATTCTATACTTCTGGACAAGGGGCGGGAGATACAGACCAGCAAATAGAAGAAATGCGGAAATTCTACGAAGTTTGTAAGAGTTTGTAAAAAAGGCGTTAGCCCCAAAAAGGAACTAACGCCTTTTCTTTAGGCTATTACGTTATTTTTAACGATAACGGTGTGCTTGAGACCAAGCGTCCTTATAAGCATTTTGAGAGGCCCAGATTTTTCTAAACCAATCGTTTGCTTTCTTTCCTGTTTCCTCTGCCCACTCATCGGTTGCTTTCTTTGCAGCATCTTTAAAAGATTGTGGAAGGTCGATGATTTCGTTTTTCTTGCTATTAACGTACTTCATCCAGTTTGGCGCGTCATCATGTCCGAGCTTCATGTAAAGATCCCAGGTCATCATTTTTCCGCCTGCAGTAATTTGCTTTTTAACCATGTCAGACATTCCGTCCCACACTTTCTTATTCACTGCACACTCATGCATAGCGATTGGTTGATGAACCCCTGGAACAACAATATATTTTGCAACTTTTTCAAAACCCATCACGATGTTATGGGTTGGAGTTCCCCATTCTATGGCATCGACAACTTTTCTTTCTAGGGCCGGGTAAACTTCAGCGCCCGCCAAAATTACAGTAGAAGCACCAAGTTTTTGTGCGATTTCCGCCCATGCGCCTGCAGTACGAACTTTCATACCCTTATAATCTTCCAGGCTTCTTATTGGCTTGTGACTATGCGCGAAAAGCTCTCTCGGTGCCGAACCACAAGGTACCGCAGCAACACCAAATTCGGCCATACGCCAGTCCATCCACATCTCTTTTCCGCCGCCACGGAATGTCCAGTGCATCATCTTATCCCAGCTCATTGAGCCTGCGAAACCACCAAACAAAATGGCTGTCTTATCCACACCCCAGTCATATCCGGACCAGTTATGCCCAATCTGCGCAACGCCCTTTTTCACAGTATCCGTAACCTTAAGAGCTTTACCAAGCGTACCACCGGGAAAAACTTCCACTTTTACATTGTTTGATGTGAAGAGTTCCATATTAGCTGCGGCTCCTCGAGCCACATACTCTAGCATAATTCCACCACCCCACGGCGTCGCCATGTCGAGCTTCGTGGCAGCTTGGGACGTTGTTACAGCTCCGAAGCCAATAACACTCGCAAGCCCTAACTTTAAGAGACTACTTTTCATTACTTACTCCCTGTTGGTTAACCTACAAAACGTAAATTTTTAGGCCTGGGAGATGATAAAGGTAACAATTGTTCACGCCAGACCTTGTTGTTATACGCTTATTACAGATCTTCGAATTTAAACGGTAAATTTGTCAACGGAAAGTCTCAATAATACTACACACAATCTCGTATGCGTTTCTTATTAGGAACTATCTCTGGTTTTCGTTTAGCGGGATGTTTACTTAAATAGCTAGATATCCACCATCTACGGGCAGCTCAACGCCCGTAATATACGATGCATCTTCTGATGCTAAAAACAAAACGGCCTTGCCCACTTCTTCGGCCTCGCCCGCTCTTTTCATTGGAACATAAGCATCAAGAATTTTCTGACGATGTATTGGATCTGCCGTAACCCCCGAAGTTCGCATTGCAGGCATTATCCCCGGATGAACGCTATTTACTCTTATACCGTCTTTAGCAAACCGCACCGCACTTTGTTTTGTCATTGTTCTAACTGCCCCCTTCGAGGCATTATATCCTGGGTGTATGTAGCCCTGCCCCACGACGCCCGATATAGAAGATATATTTACTATGGCGCCACCGCCTGATTTAATAATTAAAGGAGCACAATGTTTGGTCCCTAAAAATGGGCCCGTTGCATTAATTCGCATCAAATCTTCCCATGCCTTAACGTCGCCTTGGTCTTGATAACCACTGCCACTGATGCCAGCGTTATTGACCAGAACGTCAAGACGGCCATACGCACCATCAATTTTTTCGATAATGCTTTCCCAATTGTCTTCATTTGTAACATCTAGCTCGATATAAATGGCTTCGCCACCCAGTTCCGTTATCTCATTAATGCGCTTTGATGCCTCATCCTCCAGGAGATCAGCAATTACAACTTTGGCTCCCTCCAAAGCAAAAAGTTTTGCTGTTGCAGCCCCCATACCGAATGCGCCTCCCGTTACGAGCGCTACTTTATTTTCAAATCGTCGCATTATCTCCCCCTATTTAAATCTGGATATTTAAGCCGTAACTAATCCACCATATTAATTTTTTATGTTCATCCGATACTAAAAAGGCAATAGATCTAATATCTGATTGAATAACGTCTCTTTTTTAGGATACTACCCACAAGCGTTTATAGACCAAAAAAAAATTAAGGAGCTCTCTATGGATTTCACCGAAATTCTGTTTGAAATTGATGAAGGTGTAGCAGTCATCACCTTAAACCGACCAGAGGCTAGGAATGCTTTAGCTCCGGTGATGCGACAAGAGTTAGCACATGCTTTAAAAACAGTTCGAGAAAAAGCGGGTGAAGAAGTCCGTGCAGTGATACTCACCGGTGCTGGCGGCGCTTTTTGTGCCGGTGGTGACGTAAAAAGTATGGGTTCGCGGCTCAAATCGGCAGCCCTTGCACGAGAAGCCCTGCGCGACGACCATCAAAAGATGATAGACCTCCTGAATATCGAAGTACCTGTGATTTCTTTAATCGACGGAGCTGCCGCAGGAGCTGGAGCTAATATTGCTTTAGCAGCAGATTTTGTCCTTGCTACCCCAAAGGGTTTTTTATTGCAGGCTTTTGTAAGAATTGGGCTTATTCCAGACTGGGGCGGCATGTACATTCTTCCAAGGCTAGTAGGGTTGCAAAAAGCGAAGGAACTCATTTTTTCTGGTCGACGCGTTTATGCTGAAGAAGCAAAGCAACTGGGCTTAGTTTACGATATAGTGAGCCAAGAAAACGCACTAGTGGAAGCAAAGGCTTTTGCCAGACGTTTTGTAAATGCACCGACAAAGGCAATTGGGTTAGCAAAAGTTATTCTGAACCAATCTTTCAACCACGACTACAAAACAATACTAGAAATGGAAGCTATGGGACAGGCTATTTCACGGGAGTCGGACTTTCATGCTGAAGCGATAAAACGGTTCGCCCAAAAAGAGCCACCTCTTTTTGATTGGGAAAGTTTTAAGTAGCTCTCAGAATAACTAGACACGTTTTAGACGCTGAAGAACTTCTTCCATCTTCTGCAAAAATGATGATCTATCGAGCTTACTAAAACTTCGCTTTTGATCGAGTATTGCTCCTGTTTCACGCAGATAACCATTCAGATCGCGCATAGCACGAGCATTGCCAATATTCTGTTCATCAAAGTGATGTCCGGTTGGCGTTATAACGCAGGCTTGATGTTTTATGCAGTCTGCAGCAAGCGGAATATCCGATGTAATTACAAGGTCACCTTTTTTAGCATTTTCTAATATCCATTTATCCGCAGCATCGAAACCATCAGAGACTAGAATGCGTTTAACTAAATGACTCTGAGGCAGTCTCATCAGACTATTAGACACCATGTAAACAATAAGATTGTGACGCTCAGCTACTCTCACAACTTCCTGTTTAACTGGACAAGCATCAGCGTCAACATAAATAACCATCGAAATCTCAACCTTCTTATAACAAAGTCAAAATCTTATAACCGCCCGTCTTTAAAGAACTTTAATCCACCATATAGCAGCGAATGGCATGGAGTGCTAACACCAAGTTCTTTCCCTAATCTTTTTACGTAACCTGACATTCCTTCCAACTCCATTCTTTTTCCAGCCGCCATATCATGGTACATCGATGCAAAGAGGTCTGACGGTAAACCTTTAGACCATTCTAAAGAGCGTTTAATTACGTTGGGGTCGATGCCAATATTTTGTTTCAACGCTAAAGCTCGCACCTCCTCCATTAAGGCTATCGCCACTTCTAATAGGTCAGCATCATTATAGATCTTACCGACAGGGCTTCGACACAGACAAGATAACCCTGCATTCGTTGCTAATAGAATATATTTATCCCAAAGCGCTCCTACTATATTCTCCGTTACTTCACACTCAAAACTCGCAGGTTCACAAATTGTTCTGAAAGTATTTATGCGCTCACTAATCTCCCCAGAAAGTTCGCCAATCTTTAAACGCCCCCCCGTGCTTTTATATTTTATAGTTCCCGGTGCTTCTATATAAGCAGAAGCATACGCTGCACCTCCTATAACCCGTCCAAGCCCAATTATTCTTTCCAATCTTTGCGGCCCATCCACACCATTCAAAACACTAATAACCATCGTGTTATCACCAAGTAATGGCTTTATAAATTCCGCGGCTGTCTCAATATCATAAAGTTTTACGCAAAATAAAACGACGTCGACCACACCTATTTCGCTTGGCTGGTCTGTCGCCATTATCGATTTCAAACATATTTCGTCTCCGTCACCTTTTAGTAATAAGCCATCCTGTTTGATCGCTTTTAGGTGTTCCCCTCTAGCAATAAACGAAACATCTGCGCCAACTGATCCCAGCAGGCCACCATAATAGCCACCCATTCCTCCAGTTCCCATAACAGCTATTTTCATGCAGTATCTCCCTTGAAAGGATTGTATAATTACGAGCGTATTAAAATTGAACCTAAGCATAAAACTAAACTTAAATTACCTAGTACTAATAATGATAAGCGGGCAATGAAAATAGATACAGATACTTATTATACCCAAACAGAGCACCGCACTAATTTACGTTCAAAATTATACGGAACCGTTGAAACCGATCTTTGCATTATCGGTGGTGGTCTTGCCGGTATAAACACGCTTTTAGAATTATCTGAAAAGAATATTTCGGTAGTTTTATTGGAAGAAAACAAGCTAGGAAGTGGTGCTTCAGGGAGAAACGGCGGTTTCTTATCGGCTGGATATTCCGTCCCCATAAAAAGGCTGGAGCGGCAGTTAGGGCGAAAATATGCGCAAGATCTATATAGACTATCTGCAGAAGGTATCGAAATAATACGCCGTCGATGTCAAAATTCACCTCAAACCGAAATCGATGCCGAACCCGGCATTGTAAGAATGTCCTGGGGCAAGAAAGAGAATAATCTCAACGCACAAATAGATTATATGAACTCTATTTACGAAACTAATTTAAGTTACTGGTCCGAAAGTAAAGTTGCGGAGCGTTATTCGAGTAAGAAATACAGTGATGCAATATTCAATCCAGATGCTTATCAACTGCATTCATTAAATTATATTCATAAATGCGCTGTAGACGCCGAAAGTTTGGGCGCAAAAATTTTTGAAGAAACCACCGCTATAAATATCACCCGGCGTAAAAACTCTTATATTGTCTGTACCAATAATGGGCATGTAAAGGCAAACACTGTCGTTATATGCACCTCGGCTTGCCAAAATTATGTGAGTACCAAATTATATAACGCCATTTTGCCAATAGGAACCTACGTGCTTCTTACTGAACCATTATTCGATCGATTAACAGAAGCCATTCGATCACCATATGCCGTTTCAGATAGTAGAAGGGTTGAAAACTATTACCGTCCCTTACGATCTACACAAATACTTTGGGGGGGAGGAATAAGCACACGATTAAAACCAAACAATCTTAAGCAGAGGATGCTTAAAGACTTGTTAAAGGTCTACCCACAACTCTCTGGCATTAGCGCGCAATTAGCGTGGTCTGGAACAATGGGTTATGCGACACATAGCATGCCTCAAATTGGTAAATTGGAAGATAATATATGGTATCTTCAAGGCTTTGGGGGACATGGACTTAATACTACGGCGATTGCCGGTAATTTAATAGCGCGTGCAATCGTTGATGATGACGACACTTATGAGTTATTTTCCCCTTTCAGATTAAATCTCGTAGCAAAACCGCTTGGATTACTGGGAGCGGAATTAATTTATTTGAGTTGGAAAACAAAAGATTTATTGGACGAATACTTAGGTTAACACTGATCGATAAAACGGATTAGTTTTACCTATATAATTTCCACAGACGAGGCGCATTTTCGAATGACACAAAATATTGAATTAGCCGACATTGGATTAATTGGGCTAGGTGTAATGGGGATAAATCTAGCAAAGAACTTTGCAGAAAAGGGTTTCTCTGTAATCGGCCACGATTCATCACCTTCACTTGCTATGAATGAGCCTACTATTTATGTTCATTCACAGCTAAAAGATTTTGTCAAAAACCTAGCAAAACCAAGAAAAATTTTATTTCTTCTCCCCGCCGGTCAAACTGTTGAGGAAGTTATTCAATCGCTAGTTCCATACCTAGAACCAGATGATCTAATCGTTGACGCCGGCAACTCGCATTTTGAAGATACAAAGCGACGATCCCAAGAACTCGCGACCAAAAAGATAAATTACCTAGGCCTTGGTGTCTCAGGAGGAGAAGACGGGGCGCGTAATGGTGCATCTTTTATGGCAGGCGGAAAACCAGATATCTTTGAAAACATAAAACCTTTTCTCGAGGCGGCCGCTGCCCGAGACCCAGATAATAACATATGCGCTAAACGATTAGGAGACGCAGCGGAAGTAGGGCACTTTGTGAAAATGGTGCATAACAGCATCGAATATGCAGAAATGCAGCTATTAAGTGAGGTATATTCGCAATTTGCCGAAATAAAAGGTTACAATAATGAAGATATTTCAAAAGCTATTACAAGTTGGCGTAATGAACTAGAGGGTTCCTTTCTATCGGACGTAACATCAAAAATTCTTAAAACTATCGACAATCTCACAGACGCTCCGCTAATTGATATGATAGAAGATATTGCCGAACAAAAGGGAACAGGAAAGTGGGGAACTGTTTCCGGTATTGATTTGGGTGTTCCCGCTCCCACACTCTATGAAGGAGTATCTAGCCGTTTCATATCACAATGTAAACCAGACAGGATTACTGCATCTAAAATTTATAGACCAGTGTTACACAAAAATAACGCCTTATCGACAGATACTATAAAAAGAGCATTTTTAGCCGCAAAAATTTGTGCCTTTGCCCAAGGTTTTCAACTACTAAAAATAGCAAGCCTTAAATATTCTTGGAACTTAAAATTGAGCGACGTTGCCGAGGTATGGAAGGCTGGTTGTATACTAAGAGGTAATATTTTAATTAGAATTGTAGAAGCTTTCGATAGAAAGGAATCACTCGCAAATCTTTTATTAGACACTGATTTATCCGAGGAACTTAAGCGTTCGATACCGAAACTCCGCTTAGTGGTATCGGAAGCAGCTTTATGTGGACTTCCTCTTGCTGCACATAGCGCATCTCTCTCATATTTCGATAGTTTTATTAAATCAAAATTACCAATGAATATAATTCAAGCCCAACGCGATTTCTTTGGATCACATGGGTACGGACGAATTGACAGGTCGGGCACTTTCCACACTTCATGGGAAGACTAGGGTGGTAATTTTATTAATGGGTGTAAGTGGCTCTGGAAAAACAACCTTGGGCCGCCGTCTTGCGGCTAGACTTGGTTGTCCATTACTAGAAGGTGACGATTTTCATTCTCCAGCAAACATAAAAAAAATGTCGGCGGGAAAGCCACTAACAGATAAAGATCGTCTACCTTGGTTGACAGAAATTGCTTCTGCAATTCAAACCAAGGCCAATACAAACCAAGCATGTATTGTAGCATGTTCCGCGCTGAAGCGAAGATATAGAAAATTACTCTTATCAAATATTACTCAAGCAAAGCTCATTTATCTCAAAGGAAATAAAGAAAGTATAGCCGCTCGCGTGAATGCGCGAACCCATTTTATGCCGCCCGTACTTCTTCAAAGTCAATTTGATACTCTCGAGCCGCCATCTTCTCGTGAAAACGCTCTGGTCGTAGACATCTCACAGGGAATAGAAGAATGCATGCAATATCTTATAAAAGAACTAAAGTTGACTTAGCAGAGAAGCCTGAACTGAAGGTTAAAAGAACCTGCTATAATCAAAATTTGATAGCTCCTGCTTACTCGCTTTTCCAGTAATCATATGTGCAGCTAGTTCTCCGGCCCCAGGGCCTATACCAAAGCCGTGACCACTGAACCCAGTGGCCAAGTAAAAGCCCGGTATTTTTTCTACAGGCGAAATAACCGGAACGGCATCCGGAGTGACGTCAATTAGCCCGGCCCAACTCTCAATAATGGTAGCATTTTCCAACTCGGGGAAAAGATTTCGTAAATTATTAAATGCTTCATTCAAGATTTTCTTGTTCGGCGACACATCGTAAATTCTCTCCAATTCAAACGGACTTGGGCCATCAATATTCCAGCGCCGAGCTGTCATCAATTCTTTGTAAAACCTGCCGTTTAACTTTATCCTAAGCCGGCTTTTTTCTTTCTTATAACTCTCTAAATACTTGATACCCCATTTAAAGGTATCGGGCACAATAGGCGCTTCTGTGGCTGATCCATGTGCAACCGTATAACCGCCATCTTGACGCCTCCTTAGCGCTACATCCCTGCACCAAATAGAATGTTTTGATATATCTGGTGCTGGAGAAGTACGTAAAACGGAGGATCGAACCTTTAGTTGTGGCAGCGGAATATTATGTCGCCCACAAAATAATGATGACCAAGTTCCTCCAGCGCATAAAATGGTATTAGTTTTTATTGACCCCAACTCCGTGCGTACAGAGCAAACACGACCAGCCTCAGTCTCAAAGCCAAAAACAGCGCAGTTTGTTAATATATTAGCGCCTAAATTATTTGCACCCCTCGCCAACGCAGTGGTTGCCTTACTTGGCTCCGCCTTCCCAT
>CACHDV010000048.1 GCA_902578675.1 uncultured Alphaproteobacteria bacterium | reverse complement strand
CGAAGAAGGGCATCAGGTTTTAGATCGCTCCGGAAGCACGCTCGAAAATCGCACAGAGTTATTTGAATTGGATATGTTGTACGCCGGTCAAACGCATACCGTTACAGTGCCTCTGGCCTTGAAATTTTTAGATAATACCCTTAACGTCAGCAGAGAAATTATACAAAAAGCGTTCGAAGAGGCGTATCTTCAAGAATATGGAAGACTGCTCTCCAACATCACTATACGCGTGATGAACGTGAGAGTTTCCGTTATTGGTCACCGAGCAAAATTTGATTTATCACTATTAGCGCCCTCTAAATGTTCGAGTTTGGATGGGGCGGTAATTGGGAAACGATCAGTTTACAGTGATGGTAATTGGTTGGAAGTCGAAATTTTTGATCGTTTATCTCTTCCGATCGGTGCAAGAATAAATGGACCTGCGGTTTTAGAACAACCCGATACAACCATTTTCTTAGAGGGCAATATGGTCGGTTCTGTTGACGATTATGGAAACTTTTTAATAAGGGTAGAAAATTGACTGCTGGCGCGGAAAAATTAAATTTAGAAAGGACTGCACTGCTTTTATGTGATCTTCAAAACGACTTTTTGCATCCAGATGGGGCTTACGGGCGGAATGGAATGTCAAAACCAGAGATATCAGCATTACCAGATCGATTGAAGCCTGTGGCTGATAAAATTAGATCGAAAAATGGTTGGGTGATTTCTACGCACTTTACTCTGGTAGAGGGAAAAAATGGAACGCCATTTATATCTGAGCACTTAAGAGAACTTCGACCGTTCCTTGGTGAAGGGGATTTTAAATCGGGTAGTTGGGGGCATGATATTATCGATACTCTTAATCCCGTTGATATAAAAATTGAGAAAATTGCGTTTTCGGCATTTTATATGAGTAGGCTCGATTGGGTCTTGAAAAAAACCGGTATAGATAATCTCATCTTTGCCGGTATCGTTACCAATGGCGGGGTAGCTTCAACACTGAGGGATGCTCACGTTCGGGACTATCATTCTTTTCTATTAAGTGATGGTTGTGCGGCGTTCAACTTAGATACTCACGAGACAGCCGTTGCAGCTTTAGCTCCGGTAGCCGAAATTTGTACCTGCTCAAAAATTTTGGAGCGCCTAGTTTGAGCAAGGTTCGATTTGAAAAGGCAAGTAAATACGACCACAGGGTAAGCATAGCAATAGTGGGAGCAGGAGCCGCTGGTCTGGTGGCAGCTCTCGCGGCGAAAGACAATAACGTCGACGTTATGGTATTCGAACGTGATAACGTACCAAGCGGTTCTACGGCGCTTTCATCGGGTTTCATTCCTGCCTGCAACACGCGTTGGCAATCTGCTATTGCAAGCAAAGATACTGTTGATATTTTCGTAGATGACATTCAAAGAAAAAATAAAAATCAATCTGACCGGCAGTTTGTTAAAAATGTTTGTTCTGTATCTGCAGAGGTTCTTCATTGGTTGGTAGACAGACATGAGCAGGAATTTATTCTTATAGATCAATTCCTCTATCCAGGACATACTACCCACAGGATGCACGCCCACCCTAGTAGAACAGGCTCAGCGCTTATAAATAGCCTGCTTGAAGCCGTTGAAAAGGCGGGGGTAGATGTCGTTTGCTCTGCGCAAGTAGAGGACTTGTTTGCAACGGAAGATGGCACAATCCATGGCCTCTCTATCAAGCGCCCAGACGGGATGGTAGAACGAGTTGGCTGTGATGCAGTGATATTTGCATGCAACGGGTTCGGGGGAAACTGTGTTATGGTTGATGAGTTTATCCCAGAAATGTCTGGTAGCCTTTATTTTGGCCATGCTGGCAATAAAGGTGACTCAGTGTCATGGGCAAAACAGTTGGGAGCGAGTTTGGCACAAATGGGTTCCTACCAGGGCCATGGATCCGTGGCGACACCGCACGGCGTGTTAATTACATGGGCTATCATAATGGAAGGCGGTATACAGCTGAATAGTGATGGATTGAGGTTCTCTAATGAAACGGAAGGGTATTCTGAACAAGCGTTAAATGTTCTGAGACAACCAGAAGGTATTGCATGGAACGTCTTTGATGAACGTCTTCATAATTTAGGTCTGGATTTTGAAGATTATCGACGAGCAGAAGAAGCTGGAGCAATAAGAATCGCTGATTCAGTTGCAAGCTTAGCAGATATTATTGGGGCGCCCGTTGATACGATAAAAAAGTCTTTGGAAGAAATAGAAAATTTTTCAAAGGGTAATTTATCTTGTCCATTTGGACGCACTTTTGAAGAAAACAAGAAACTTCAAGGTCCACCTTTTTATTTAGTTAAAGTTACTGGTGCTCTTTTCCATACACAAGGTGGAATACTTGTTGATAACCAAGCAAGAGTTATGAGAACTGATGGATCGAAGCTGCCAAATGTCTTTGCAAGTGGTGGGGCTGCGGTTGGTGTATCAGGAAAAGGCGTTGATGGATACCTGTCGGGCAACGGTTTACTGACCGCAGTGACGTTGGGCTATCTGGCCGGCTGCTTCGCTGGCGAACAAGCGAAGGAATCATAAAAAGTAAAGGTGCCCCGGGTTACTGAGGCACCTAAATTACAAATTATTAATAATTAATCTAAAACAAATGTTGGCACAGGAGGTCCGTCGGCCTCTTCTGTTTCTGAAAATTTCAATTTTACTCGTTGACCAATAGCTAGAGTGTCCAGATCACACTCTATTATATTCGTCATCATTGTAGGTCCTTCGTCTAAGGTAACGTAGGCGATGGCGAAGGGGGGATCGGCTCGACGTAGAACGCTCCAAGAGTAGATCTCGCCTTTGCCAGAGGCCTCAACAAGAGTAATATCTTGGGCTCCGCAGTGAGGACATATACCTCTGGGATAGTAATGTTTTTCACCACAAGAGTTACAACTACCCACCATCAGTTTCCCATTTTTTGCGGCAGACCAAAACTGCTCGGTATCAGGGTCCGCAATAGGGGATGGAAATGCTCGTTGTTTTACAGTCATCTGATTTACTCCCGTTCCATTATAACAGTTGCACTGCCATGACGTGTTCCAAGTGATCCACCGGTCCCGTGAGCGAGAGCTAAATCGCAATTTTGAACCTGCACGTTTGGATGAGCCTCTCCGCGAAGTTGACGAACCGCCTCTATCACCTTTGTTAAACCTCCCCGGTTTGCTGGGTGATTATTGCACAAGCCGCCCCCGTCTGTATTAAACGGCAGCTTACCAGTTCCGGCGATTAAATTCCCATCCGACACAAAGGCGCCGCCCTTACCTTTTTCACAAAACCCTAAGTCTTCGAGTTGCATAAGTACAGTTATTGTGAAGCTATCGTATATCGAAGCATATTTTATATCTGTTGGTTTAACATGCGCCTCATCAAAGGCCATGGGGCCTGACCAGACGGCACCGGAATACGTTAAATCTACCTTTCCACCCATCTGATGCTTAGGTGCTTCACCAGCGCCTATAACTTTTACCAGAGGTCTTTTCAAGGTTTTTGCTACTTCTGGAGAGGTTACGATAATAGCACCTCCCCCGTCACTTATGACGCAACAATCTAAACGGTGAAGCGGGTCTGCTATCATTGGCGAGTTGACAACTTCATCCACTGTTACAACGTTTCTCAGCATTGCATTTTCGTTATATTGTGCATGATGCGATGCCGCAACTTTTATCCATGCAAGTTGCTCACTTGTCGTCCCATACTCGTACATATGCCTTTGTGCACACATAGCATACATATTGACAACAGTTGGACCAAATGGAAATTCGAATGCTACATCCGGAGCGGAAGAACCGTAATTACGGGGTGCCGTTCCTGTAGCCATCCCTTCCGCTCTCGGTCTTCCCGCGAGGGTTATTAAAGCTACTGAACATTTTCCCATTGCAATGGCTTCTGCGGCGTGACCAACGTGCAAAACATATGAGGATCCGCCAGTTTCAGTCGCATCAAGATGCTTTAGTTTTAGACCCATATAATCTACGAGGGATAAGGGACCGAGACCAGGAGCGTCTCCTGCACAAAAATATCCATCAACGTCGTCTTTGGTTAATCCGGCATCCTTCAAAGCGCCAAGAGCCGACTCGGCATGCAGTTGTGCCAACGATTTATCAGTTGCTTTACGAGTAGGGTGTTCATAAACACCCGCTATGTAAGCTTTTCCATTTATACTCATATACCTGTCCCCGCGTTGTTATTTTAATGTTCTACTACTCTGGCGGTTGTGTTTCCAGTTTTTGATTGAAAAAAGTTGATCAGCAACCTGATTAATCTTTATTGAGTTTTTTAGCCTCACGCCTATAGAAAACCCGCCCAAAAAAGCAGCTGGTCCTTATCCTGAAAATTTATCTGCTGTTTCAGTGCCAATTTCCCATTTTTTCCAATTTCGTAACACACAAGGCTAAGAGGCAAAGAAGTGACTTTGCCATTGAAATTAATTTTTCTTGCGGCTTCTGAATTGGCGGCTACCAGCATTTTTCCAGAATTATGAATCGAAAACGTTCTTGGTAGTGAACCTAATGTGTCAGCAGATTGAATTAATGATGGCTCATAAGAAATTTCATTTATTTTAAATACGGCAATATTGTCCTCTCCATTAGGAATTGCTCGACCATTTGTAGGTGCGACAGGGTAGGTGCGGTTAGAAACATAAACAAATTTTCCTGAGGGATGCACGTGTACCGCGGAATTCGCTTGTCGTACTCCTGGCTGCAAAGGTTTTGATAAAGTAGATGCCGTGAATAAAGGATGATCAGAGATCCCTTCCTCCGCAATTTTAAATGTATGGAGTTCGCTCTGCCGTTCAAGGGCAAGGTAAAAGCAGTGACCACTAGGGTGAAAGTCAAGATGGCGAGCGCCAAAACCTAATCCGCCGAATGGGCTTATTGTTTTGGTGTCCCGAAGTTCACCATCAGTAAGATCAAAAATTTTTAAACAGCCGGGTTGTTCGGCCCTAGTATCGGTAGCATCGTAACCACGACATACAAGGATCGCAGTTTTTTCATCTGGGGTTATTCTTACTTGATGTCCAAATATTCCTGCTTGGTCTTTAGATAATTGAATTCTCGTATCGCCGATATTCCCATTGGCTTCGATTTTATGGACGGACAGCGAACTTGGATTATTATACGCTGTAAAAAGGTTTTCACCTTTTTCATCAGTAGAAAGGTGGATGGGACGATATGGCACCCGTTGCTTAGGTCCCAAAATTGATGGCTCTCCTGTATTTTTATCAATAGAACACGCGAGTATCGAGTGGTAAGAGCCCTTCTTGCCTGGACCACCGTCACTAAGAGCTAAATAAATAATCTCTTTTTGTGGATGAGCCCAAACGTATTGAATATTAGAATCAAAGTCCTTGCTGCTAATGAAATCTAATTTGTGCGTAGTCAAGTCTGGTAAGAACCATGAAAACTGGGCTCCAATGGATGCGTACAGATATTGAGAGCTGTCTTTCACTTTAGGTCTCCCGATTGAATTTACTATCGACCAGTCATCATATTGTTTTTCTTAATAAAGTTTAAAGAAATAATTGGCAGATAATCTTGGTTCACTTGCAATGGATGGTGTTGGGGTAGATATTTTTATTTTTGGTACTTTCTTTCTGTTATATATTATTTTTGTGTGTAATCTGTGACTAGTCATATAGCTGCTTCGAGTTTGCCAACAAACAAGATACTTATTGGAGTTTTTAGATATGCCGGATCAAATGATTTCAAACTCTCAAATTATTGGCGCGTACAGGGAAAAAACTCCCGGATCAGAAAAATTGTCTATGGAAGCTAATGAAGTACTTCCAAGCGGCATAGCGCACGACTCTCGATATCTGAAACCTTATGCTCTTTACATTGATAAAGCTGATGGCCCGCACAAATGGGATGTAGATGGTAACCGTTATGTGGACTATTTTGGCGGACATGGAGCCCTTCTATTAGGGCACTGTCATCCGGAAGTTACCGAGGCTGTACAAAGTGCTTTAGGTGCGGGAACCCAGTTTGGAGCAAACCATCCGAGAGAAGTAGAATGGGCTAACCAGGTTATAAAAATGGTTCCTTCTGTTGAGAGAGTCCGCTTTACGTCATCCGGTACCGAGGCGACTTTGATGGCGCTACGCCTTTCGAGGTCATTCACAGGTAAAACTAAATTTATTAGGTTTAAGACACATTTTCATGGTTGGCATGACCATATGACAACAGGTTATGCAAACCATTTCGATGGAACAGCCACCGCTGGAGTTTTGGATAATATAGCATCCAATGTTATTTTGGTATCTCCACAAGACATTTCGGAAATTAAGTCAGTTATAGCTAGTGATGACGATATCGCTGCGGTAATTGTTGAACCTACAGGGTCGTCGTTTGGAATGGTGCCTATGGGAGAAGAGTTTTTGGCATCAGTCAGAGAAATAACGTCTGCTAACGGTATTCTTCTTATTTTTGATGAGGTGGTTACAGGATTTAGGTGTGCCCCAGGCGGCGCACAAGAAGCATACGGAATTACGCCTGATCTCACGACGATGGCAAAAATTCTGGCGGGAGGTTTGCCAGGGGGGGCGGTCGGCGGACGGAAGGAAATTTTGGAGGAATTGGATTTTGAAAAAACGGCTGAAAGAGGGCGTGAAAAAATTCAGCACCCGGGCACGTTCAATGCAAATCCAGTATCTGCAACTGCGGGTATCACAGCATTAAAAATTATTGAAACAACCGATGCTTGTCAAAGGGCGAATGAGTCTGCATCATGGTTAAGAGACCAATTTAACAAGACCTTTGAAGAGAAAAATATATCATGGGCAGCGTACGGAACTTTTTCAGGGGTGCATATTTTTATGAATAAGGGTGGTATTCCCTTGCAGCCGTCAAATTTCGATGCAGCAGCTATTCCTTATAAAGAGCTAAAGAATAAAGATCCCCAGCTTGTGACAAAGTTACGTTTAGCTATGGCTATAAATGGTGTTGATTTTAATAACTCACCCGGAGCGCAGCTTTCTGCAGTTCACACAAGAGACGACTTGGAACTCACGGTTGGAGCATTTAGTGAAGCGCTGGATATGCTTAAATGTGATGGAGAACTATAACAGGAAAATTAATTTCCAATATTCAAGACACCAAAGCGACCAAGGTGCTTAAATTGTTTAACACCCGCATCCTTTGCTATGAGTTTAGACAGTTTTTTTGGGTTGGTAGCGATAAAACCGGCAAGCCTATTAATGCCATAGCGCCCAAGAAGCGGTGACATTGGTGTTCCTGGGCCAATAATGCTTACCTGGGCATTCTTCACTAAACTTAAAATTGGCTCTAGGGATCCATTTACCCATGTGGACGCTGTAATTATTAGCTGATCACACTTCGGGATTAGTTGGGGGCCAGCACTTTCCGGGTAATCTTTTGGTCCAGGATTTCGTTCAATAACATAAGCATTTGGAAGTTTTTGCTCTAACCCAGGAAACCTCCCTACAATAACAACTCTTTCATCAGCATTGGTATTAATATCTAGGCCGTTTTCCGAACTCAGTTTTAAGCTTGTGGTATTTATAAGGGCGTTTATTGTTGCACATCCAATTGCTCGTTTAAGAGCATTTTGCGAATAGCAAAAATCAATAACTTTATTCGTTGATTGACCCTTCACAACGTGCAGTTCTTTTGCAAACTCAGCGCTATTGGGCTGCGGCGGAGTAGCTACCAAACCAACCCCGCAATGCGTCTCGATTAATATCCAATATTTTCCAATTATTAAATTTTTTATTGTGTCCGATGGTAGGCTTTTTCTGAGTGCGTCAAAGCCTAATGGCGTATTCGGAAAATTTAAGGTCATCATCTTTGGAATTGGATAATCGCCATTCCGAAAACAACCATACCTGCTCCAAAAAGTTTGCCAAATGTAATAGGATGTTTCTGAAATCCAATCGCACCGAAGTGATCAAGCAATAGTGAGGCTGATACAATCCCAAGAATGGTTACTGAGACATATGCAGCCGCTCCCATTTTTGGGGCAAAGTTTAATGCACCAAATACCGCAAAAGCACCAATTATTCCACCGCACCACATCCACCAAGGGGCAGCCATTGCAACTTTCATAGAAGGTAGTTTTACCCGCACTAGGATTATTACGATTAGGATGGCAAGTGTTGCCACAGTTGTATTCGTGGCCGCAGCAAGCAAAGGATGTCCTAAAGTTTTTCCAAGTAGACTATTTATTCCCGCCTGAACAGGAGTGCCACAACCAATCAGCAGCGCAACAATGAAATATCCGAGATAGGTTGCTGACATAACAATTTTCCTTGTCTGGCCTGTATTATTTTTTAATAGCTTGGTTTTGTTAACTAGCGGATTTTTGGGCCACTTTTTCTAGCCGAGCGGCACTAAATTTCAGTTCAGGTATTTTCCCAAAAGGGTCGAGTGCAGGGTTCGTAAGAAAATTTACAGCAGCTTCGGAATAACAGAATGGAACGAAGACGACCCCTGTTGGCACGTCAGCGTCACTTCGAGCAAAAAGCTCAATTGAACCACGGCGTGTCTCCACTCTGATTTCTTCACCTGGCACAAGGTTCCATTGTGTCAGGTCATCGGGGTTTATGTGTGCGAAGGCTTCCGGTTCTATTCTATCCAGTACTGTGGCCCTCCGGGTCATAGAACCTGTATGCCAATGCTCAAGGAGCCTGCCTGTAGTTAGAACTAAAGGAAACTTGCTGTCTGGCACTTCATTAGGTGGTAGAATGTCGCATGGAACAAGCTTCCCACGCCCTGACTCCGTTGGATAGCCGTCGGCAAATATAACGCTTTGACCTTCAGAAAATTCGTCTTCACACGGATAGGTAACGGCACTTTCTCGCTCTAATCGATCCCAGGTAATACCCGTTAGTGAAGGCATTACTTGCCTCATCTCTGCAAATATATCTTTTGGTTCAGTGTAGTTCCAGGACAGTTCCATACGTTGGGCAATCTCCTGGATTATCCACCAGTCCTGTTTAGCTTCACCTGGTGCTGGAACTGCCTTTCTACCAAGCTGTACACGACGATCCGTATTTGTGAATGTTCCATCTTTTTCCGGAAAAGCGGTAGCTGGTAAAATAACATCGGCAAACGCGGCCGTCTCGGTCAGAAATATATCTTGAACCACAAGGTGTTCTAGTCTTGAGAGTGCCTCGCGTGTATGGTTTTGATCGGGGTCAGACATTGCTGGATTTTCCCCCATGATATAGGCACCCTTGATTTTCCCCTCGTACATTGCATCCGTAATTTCAACTACTGTGAGACCCTTTTCCCTATCAAGATCCGTGCTCCAGAATTTTTCCCACCAATCCAGCTGGTCTTTATCCGTAACCGATTTGTAGTCGGGGTAAAACATCGGTATCAATCCCGCATCAGATGCTCCTTGAACATTGTTCTGGCCGCGTAACGGATGTAGCCCGGTCCCTGGTCGACCAACGTGACCGCAAATTAAAGCTAGAGAAATTAGACAGCGTGCATTGTCAGTGCCATGTGTATGTTGCGACACACCCATGCCCCAAAAGATTAAAGCACTATTAGCTTTCGCGTAAATTCGCGCAATCTCTCTAATTTTATTAGCCTCTATACCACAGATTGGAGCCATACGTTCCGGTGTGAATTGCGCGGTTTGTTTTTTGAGCTCCTCAAACCCCTCGGTGTAACCATCTATGTATTGCTGATCATATAATTCTTCCGAAATAATTGTGTTAATCATTCCGTTCAGCATTGCTACATCGGAGCTCGGCTTAAATTGGATCATGTGTGTTGCATGTCGAGTTAGCGCCTGACCTCGGGGATCCATTACAATTAGAGTTGAACCAGCCTTTACAGCATTTTTAATAAATGTGGCGGCCACAGGATGGTTTACCGTTGGATTTGCTCCAATTACGATAATCACTTCTGCGTTCTCTGCCTCAGAGAATGGCGCCGTAACTGCACCTGAACCAATTGTCTCCATAAGAGCCGATACTGATGACGCATGACATAAGCGGGTACAATGATCAACATTGTTAGTGCCAAAACCAGTGCGAACTAATTTTTGCACGAGATATGCTTCTTCGTTGGAACCCTTTGCTGATCCAAATCCTGCAAGGGCATTGCCTCCATCGTTTTCGCGAACCTTAATCAATCCAGACGCCGCAAAATCTAGTGCTTCTGCCCAACTAGCACTTCTGAAATTTTCCAAAGGATTTGCGGGAATTTCACGTGTTTTTGGACAGTCACTTTTTCTTATCATTGGTGTGGTCAATCGGTCTTTATTATGAATGTAATCAAAGCCATATCGACCTTTCACACAGAGTCTACCGCGGTTAGCTGGCCCAGAACGGCCATCAACAGAAAGTATTTTGTCATCTTTTATATTGAACGTTAATTGGCATCCAACCCCGCAGTATGGGCACAAACTGTCAACCTGACGGTCTGGCTTGTTAGCGAATACACCGTTTTCGTCAAGGGATGCTTTTGGCATCAGCGCCCCGGTTGGGCATGCTTGTACGCACTCACCACATCCAACACAGGTACTTGCACCCATGTCGTCGCCTAAATCAAAAACAATGTGAGCATTAGGCCCACGACCGGCAAGTCCGATAACATCGTTAACTTGTACTTCTCTGCATGCTCTAACGCATAAACCGCATTGGATACAAGCATCCATATTAACAGCTATCGCCGGGTGACTGCTATCGGGTTGCGGAGCAGTATGTTGAGGAAATCTACTATCATTAACTTCCACAGAATTAGCGAAATGCCACAGAGTAGACGCTGGGTCGTGGGCATCTACCTGAGAAGGTTGGTCTGTTACAAGTAGTTCGAGCACCATATTTCGCGCTTTTGTTGCCCTTTCACTTTCCGTTTTTATGACCATTCCTTCACTGGCATATCGAATACATGAAGCGGCAAGCGTTCTCTCACCGTCTATTTCAACCATGCACGCTCGACAATTCCCATCCGGTCTGTAACCGTCAGCCGGTTTATGGCATAGATGAGGAATTTCAATACCATTGCGGGAGGCAACCTCCCATATTGTCTCGTTGCTATTTGCCTCCATCTCGTTGTCATTTATGGTAATCGTAATTAATTCTGTCATAGATTTTCTTCAAAAAAATTTGCTACATTACTGTCACATTAAGGCTTTAACACTTTCATGCATTTTAAACTCGATCATAATTTATTGATACATCAAAATTCTTCCTTGAAAAATCTAATAGCCGATACCAATGGATTACTTGCCGCTTGTCCTAAGCCGCATATTGATGCGTCTTGCATTGTAGCGGCTAATTCAGAAAGTAAGTCGATATCCCAATTATCTTGTTCCATCAGTTTTACAGCCTTTTCAGTTCCAACTCTGCACGGGGAGCACTGGCCGCAGCTTTCATCCTCAAAAAAACGCAATAGGTTGAGTGCGGCTTCTTTAATTGAATCTTTGTTAGATAGAATGACAACAGCGTGGCTTCCAACGAAGCAGCCATGTTGTTCGAGTTGGCCAAAATCTAATGGCAAATTATCCATATTGGCTGGTAGAATTCCCCCGGAAGCTCCGCCAGGCAAGTAGGCCCGAAACTCATGCCCATCCTGCATGCCGCCGCAATAGTTATCGATCAATTCTCTAACTGTGCTTCCTGCAGGAGCTATCTTTACTCCAGGTTGCTTGACGCGTCCAGATACCGAGTAGCTCCGTAAACCTGGGTGACCCTCTTTTCCTTGATCTGAAAACCATGTTGGACCTTTTTCGATTATATCTCTAATCCAAAACAAAGTTTCAATATTGTTAACTAATGTTGGTTTATTGAAAACACCAACCTCTGCCACATAAGGCGGACGATGCCTAGGGTATCCTCTTTTGCCTTCTATAGACTCGATCATGGCTGACTCTTCACCGCAAATATATGC
>CACHDV010000047.1 GCA_902578675.1 uncultured Alphaproteobacteria bacterium | reverse complement strand
ATATAGAGATGGAAACGGCTCCAAAGGGGCTGAACGAAGATATCATTCGTTTCATCTCCGCTAAAAAAGAAGAACCGGATTGGTTGCTTGAATGGCGCTTAAAGGCTTATCGACACTGGTTAACTATGGAAGAGCCTGATTGGGCAAAGGTTGGTTACGATAAAATAGATTATCAGGACCTGCATTATTATGCTGCGCCAAAGAATATCGATCGACCGAAGAGTTTGGATGAGGTGGATCCAGAATTACTAAAGACGTATGAAAAACTTGGTATACCGTTAAAAGAACAGGAGCTCTTGTCGGGGGTTGTGGCTGTTGATGCTGTTTTTGATTCGGTTTCGGTGGCTACGACATATAAGGCGAAACTGACTGAAATGGGTGTAATTTTTTGTTCGATATCAGAAGCAGTTCGTGAATATCCGGAGATTGTTAAGAAGTATATCGGATCAGTTGTGCCTTATTCTGACAATTACTTTGCAACGTTGAATAGCGCTGTTTTTACAGATGGATCTTTTGTTTATATCCCAAAGGGACTAAGATGCCCAATGGAGCTCTCCACTTATTTTCGCATAAACGCTGAAAATACCGGTCAGTTCGAGAGAACACTTATCATTGCTGATGAAGGCGCGTACGTCAGCTATTTAGAAGGGTGCACTGCGCCACAGCGGGATGAAAACCAATTGCACGCAGCAGTTGTTGAACTTATCGCATTGGACAATGCAGAAATAAAATACTCAACCGTTCAAAATTGGTACCCGGGCGATGAAAACGGCAAAGGTGGAATTTATAATTTTGTGACCAAACGAGGCGCCTGCAGGGGAGAGAACTCGAAGATTTCCTGGACACAGGTAGAAACAGGTTCAGCTGTAACATGGAAGTACCCTAGTTGCATCCTGCAAGGTGATAACTCGATCGGTGAATTCTATTCGGTGGCAATTACGAATAACGCCCAACAAGCGGATACGGGCACGAAAATGATCCATCTTGGAAGAAATACCCGATCAACAGTAATTTCAAAAGGTATAAGCGCAGGTCGTGCAGATAATACCTACAGAGGATTAGTTAAAATCATGCCGAAGGCCGAGGGTGCTAGGAATTTCACCCAGTGCGATAGTCTGCTAATAGGCAACAAATGCGGCGCACACACTGTTCCCTATATAGAATCGCGTAATCCGTCAGCTAGAGTTGAGCATGAGGCAACTACATCTAAAATTAGTGAAGACCAGATGTTTTATTGTATGCAACGAGGCCTATCTTCTGAGGCAGCAGTATCCTTAATTGTAAATGGGTTTTGCAAAGAAGTCATGAAGGAGCTTCCTATGGAGTTCGCAGTTGAGGCGCAAAAATTGATCGGTATAAGCCTTGAGGGAAGCGTCGGCTGAGTAAAAATAGAAAACTGAAATAAATTCTGGGGAAAAATGAGATGTCTATCTTATCGATAGAGAACTTGCACGCAAATGTGGGTGAAACTGAAATTTTGCGTGGCATTAATTTGAAAATTGAACCTGGGGAGGTGCACGCTGTCATGGGGCCAAACGGTTCTGGCAAAAGCACGCTTTCTTATGTTTTAGCGGGTCGAGATGGATACTCCGTGACTGGTGGTTCAGTAGAATTTAAGGATAAAGATCTGTTGGAACTTGAAGCGGATGAAAGAGCTAATGAAGGCGTATTTCTTGCCTTTCAATACCCAGTAGAGGTACCCGGTGTCACCGGTATGACATTCTTACGCGAAGCATATAATTCGCGGTTGCGATATGAGGGGAAAGACGAAGCAGATGCTATGGAATTTCTTAAGTTGGTCAGGTCAAAGGCAAAAGACCTGAACATGAGCGACGATATGCTCAAACGACCGGTGAACGTAGGTTTTTCGGGTGGTGAAAAAAAGCGAAATGAGATACTCCAAATGGCAGTCTTAGAGCCGAAACTAGCAATATTAGATGAAACTGATTCAGGCTTGGATATCGACGCCCTTAGGCTTGTCGCAGATGGTGTTAATGCGTTGCGAACTAGCGAGCGGAGTATGCTCATTATAACCCATTATCAAAGGCTGCTAGATTACATTGAACCAGACCACGTTCATGTTTTGGCGCATGGTCAGATCCAAAGGTCGGGTGGTAAAGAACTTGCCCTGGAACTAGAAGCAAACGGTTATGCGGAATTTGATGATAAGGTTTGATTATGAACTCAAGTGTTGAATCAATTGTACCGTTTAATCAATTCATAGACTCCGCACAAGGCGATCATCCGCATGGAAACCGTGGCGACTGGCTTTCTGAAATAAAAGAAAAGGGTAGGATCGAGTTTTACAAGTTAGGTTGGCCGTCTCCTAAATTCGAAAGTTGGCGATACACCAATCTAAATAAATTAGCAAAAACTCAATTTTTTCTCCCTCAAGATATAGAGCTAGCTGAACTACCATATCAAGATATTCTACCCGTTGATGCTCCTAAAATAGCTCTGGTAAATGGAAAATTTAACCGGGAACTTTCAGACCTCTCCACGATTAGCGAAGGCATTTTAGTAAATAACTTCCAGGAAATGAGCGATGAGCAGAGAGCTCTATTTAGTCTTGAAAATCCCACTACTCTTCCAAAAGAGGGCTTGCCTGTTAAAGCCTTGAATGACGCGATTTTGTCAGATGTCCTTTTTATCGAGATAAGACCTGGCTGGCAATCCGACGTTCCACTTCATATCGTTTCGATTGGATGCGGTGATCATGTCGGTTTCTCCTCAAAAATATTTGTGTCTGCTGGTGAGAATTGCCGCCTTGATATCGTAGAAAGTCATGCAGGTGAACATGGAAGTACATATTTCTCAAGTTGTGTAAGCAATATAGATATAAAAGCTGGAGCTAGGCTCGGGCACTACAAACTGCAAAACGATACAAATACGTCAACCCACCTAGCTTTGACCCAAACGAGTATTGAAGCTGATGCAGTCTATGACAACTTCGTAATGAGTGTTGGTGGAATACTCTCGAGAAATGAAGTCCGTAGTTTTATAGCGGCTTCAGGGGTTGACTGCTGTGTTAATGGTGCCTACTTGGGCACTTCAAATCAGCACATAGACAACACAACGTTCATTGAACATGCGGCTGAAGGTAGCAAGAGCAGAGAAGTTTATAAGGGTGTATTGGCCGATCATGCTAAGGGAGTTTTTCAAGGGAAAATATTCGTTCATCCTGAAGCGCAAAAAACAGATGGCTATCAGATGAATAGAGCCCTGCTTCTATCTGATAAAGCGGAAATAGATAGCAAACCTGAACTAGAGATATACGCTGACGATGTAAGGTGTAGTCACGGGGCAACAGTTGGTGAATTGGAGGAGGAGCACCTTTTTTATCTGAAAGCTCGTGGGATAAATGCAGAGTCCGCCAGGCGTTTGTTGGTTGAGGCGTATATAGGAGAGGTCATAGATGAAATCCAATCACAAAGCATTAGAGAAGCACTTAGTAAACTTGCGAGTGATTTATTGAAAAAGAAATTATTCGAGAGAAGCAATGAAAGATAGCAAGAAAACGTTTGATCCAAATCAGGTACAGGAAGACTTTCCAATACTGGGCCAATCTGTTCGTGGTAAGCGATTAGTATACTTAGATTCAGCAGGATCCGCCCAAAAGCCCGCACAAGTTATCAACGCTGTCAGCGAAGTCTACGAGCAGGAATACGCTAACGTTCATAGAGGCCTGCATTACTTATCGGAACAAGCTTCAAGTAGATATGAAAATGCTCGATCCAAAGTTGCATCATTTATAAATGCAGAAAAGGATCACGAAGTCATTTTCACCAAGGGCACAACCGAGGCAATTAACCTGGTGGCAAATAGCTATGGGCGGGATAATGTTAAGCCTGGTGATGAAATAGTGATCACTCATGCCGAGCATCATTCTAACATCATTCCATGGCAACTTCTCAGAGATCAAGTTGGGTGTGAACTTAAAGTCGTGCCAGTAGATGACGACGGCGGGATAACGATCGAAGATTTTAAACGAGTTGTAACGGACAGAACAAAAATCGTAGCTTTCTGCCACGTCTCTAACGTTTTAGGAACTGTGCTACCGGTCAAAGAAATCAACAATTTGGCGCATGCGCACGGCGCAATAACCGTCATCGATGGGGCTCAGGGTATCGTTCATATGCCTATTGATGTTCAGGACCTAGATGTTGATTTTTACGCCTTTGGTGGACACAAATTATACGGTCCTTCGGGAATTGGCGTTCTTTATGGAAAAGAAAAAATTCTAGAGTTGATGTCCCCCTATCAAGGAGGTGGAGGGATGATAAATACGGTCTCTTTTGAAAAAACAACTTGGGCAGACCTTCCAGATAAGTTCGAAGCCGGGACTCCGCCAATCGCACAAGCCATCGGATTGGGTGAGGCGATAGATTATATCAATAGCTACGGTATAGAAGCTATTGGCGATCACGAGTTGGACGTACTTAATTACGCTATGCAGAAGTTGGCATCAATTGAAGGCTTAAAATTGATAGGGACAGCTCCTGGAAAAGTCAGTGTCATATCATTTACGATGGATTGCGCCCACCCCCACGATATTGCTACTATTATCGATCAGAATGGGGTGGCGGTTAGAGCAGGGCATCATTGTGCACAACCACTTATGGAGAGGTTTGATCTTCCGTCTACCGCACGAGCTAGCCTTGGTCTATATAATACTCGTGAGGATATTGACCTTCTGGCTGAGAGTTTAGAAAAGGTGCAGGAGATTTTTAAATGAGCGAGTTTGGAACAGAAACCAATCCATACGGGTCATTTATGACGGAACCCGCAGTACCTGAAGGAACATCAGCAAGAGCTGGGGCGAAATTAATGGAAGGTCAACAAAAAGCCCCTGATGAAGCAATAGTTGAGGCACTCCGAACCGTTCATGATCCAGAAATACCGGTTAACATTTATGATCTGGGCTTGATATATGATACGGAGCGTCTCGAAGATGGAGATGTTCGTATTTTGATGACTTTAACGGCTCCAGCGTGCCCGGTTGCAGGTGAAATGCCCTATGACGTCGCAGCTGCCGTTTCCGGGGTAGATGGTGTGGGGGAAGTCGAAGTGGTCTTAACATGGGAACCCCCATGGACACAGGATAGAATGACGGAGGACGCGAAATTAATCCTTAATATTTATTGATTAATTTTTGTTCTAATATTTAGAAATTTTGTATATTATTGAATAAGGTATTATGAGGTATACAAATGTTACAGTTTGAACCAGGAAAAGCACCTATAACCCTTACAGCAGCAGCTGTAGAGAGAGCAAAATATCTCATTGAAAAAAGTGAAGATAAAAAAATACTCGGCCTACGGGTCGGTGTAAAATCTACTGGCTGCTCAGGACTAAGTTACTTTGTCGAGTATGCGACGGAGCAGAAGAAATTTGAAGATAAAGTGGAGGAAAGTGGAGTTACACTTTTTATAGATCCAACAGCTGTCATGTTTATATTAGGATCTGAGATGGACTATCAAGAAAGCAAAATGTCCTCTGGATTTATCTTTAATAATCCCAACGAAGTGAGCCGTTGCGGATGCGGGGAAAGCTTTTCAGTTAAGTGACAGCCCCCCCCCATGGTAACGTTGCGTCTCCGTTAAACCTTTTTTAGGACCCTTACAACTGCTTAACAGCCATGAAAAAGTAATAGAAGATGTCCTATTCTTCTAAAAAACAGCATCCTCTTAAGGGTGTGCTATTTTTTATGGTAGCAATTTGTCTTATTTCCGTTGTCGACACCGTTTGTAAAATTTTCACCAGGGACCTTCATTCGATCCAACTTGTATGGGGTTACTTTGTTGGAATAAATCTAACATTATGGGTCTACTTTGTTTTCAAGGGCGAAAAATTCTCTAATCTCCGAACAACTGAGAAGCCGTTGTTGCAAATTCTGCGTCCCGCTTTCCTGGTTTGTTCGATATCAAGTCTCTTTATCGGGCTCACCTATTTGCCAATAGCTGAAGCCACAGCAATTGGTTTTGTAGCGCCATTGTTCATAACAGCCCTTTCTGTTCCTATTCTAAAAGAGCAAGTAGATCTGCACAGATGGGCCGCGGTTGTTGTTGGCTTAGTGGGCGTTGTTGTAATCATTCGTCCAGGCGGCGATCTCTGGCAATTGGCTTCAGCTATGCCATTGTTGGGAGCCCTATTTTTCGCGCTTTTTCAAATTATGACAAGGTTATTGGCTGCAACTGAAAGGACACATACAACTCTATTTTATACCGGTCTTGGGGGTTTAGCTTGGTCCAGCCTAATTGTGCCTTTCGTCTGGACCACACCATCTGTCACGCATATCCTTGTGTTCTTAGCAACCGGAACTATGGGAGCTATGGCTCATCTATGTATGATTACCGCTTTCGATAACGCTGAGGCCTCATTCTTGGCACCTTATAATTACACCAAGCTGATATGGGTGGCGGCTCTGGGGTATTTAGTTTTTAGCGACATACCAAGCCTGGATATGTGGCTCGGAGCAATCATCATAGTTTCAGCAGGTTTTTATGTTCTCTACCGAGAAAAAAATGTAAATGTAAAAACGTAGACTTTTTGAAGAGGATAGTAATTGTGGCTGAGGTAATTAATGGGGGGTGTCATTGTGGGAATATTACTTTGTGCTTCAACATTTCTAGCTCTTTTGACGAATTACCCATAAGGGCATGCCAATGCAGCTTTTGTAGGAAACATAACGTTAGAGCAACTGCTGATCCAAATGGCGAGCTTGACGTTTATATCAAAGATAAAAGTAAACTATCTAAGTATCGTTTTGGTTTGGGAATAACGGACTTTTTGGTTTGCAAGGAATGTGGAATATACGTTGCGGCCGTTATGGAAGATCCTGAAAATGGAAAACTGCTCGCCACGTGTGTAGTCAATGCATTGGATGTTTCTGATAAAAAAGTTAAGGCTCCGGCTGCTGCCCACTATGAAGAGGAAACATCAACTGATCGTCTGCAAAGAAGGCGAAAGCGGTGGATGAGCGCAAACCTCATCGGCTAAATTCATGCCTTCTTAATGCCACTAATTCGTTTCAGTACACCAGGTATAAATTCTTTTGCTTGAATATTGATAAACCCAGCATTGCTGAAATATTGCATGCAATCATCGACAGAATGCGCTAACCCCGTTGAATTATTAAGTGTTTGTGCAAGCCCCCACATGGCGGAGTCAGCTGGTCCATCTCGGCTGCCGTTTAATGCTTCACCTATTAAATGCATTTCTCCTCCTGCAACAAGAGCGTCGTATGACTTGGATATAACATGACCGATCGCCTCTCGCCCATACATTGGTAAATTACTTGCCATAATGGCGACATCGATATCCGATGGGAAAGCGTCAAAATTGAAGTCTGCTGCCAATGTTGATATGCGATCAGAAAGGCTGAATGACCCGATGAATTCTGCAGCTACTTGCACTACTTCGGGAAGGTCTAAAACGGTAGCTGTCAGTTTTGGATATTTTTTGCAGGCTTCTATGCAATAAGCCCCCGAACCACCGCCAATATCGAGAAGTGTTGTCCTGCCAGTGAGGTCCACCTGTCGGAGGAACTGTCGACCAGCCCCTCGTCCGATACTGAAAGTAGCCCCGTGATACCGGCGCGCCTCAGAGAGTGAAATATTCTTTACTGTTTTATTATTTAGTTCAGGGGAAGATTTTTCTCTGAGGAATTCCGCTAATTGTCCCCATTTATCCCAATCTGGATGCGTGAAAAACATCCACTCTCCTGCATAGGTAGATTTTGTTCTAACTAAAAATCTTTCTACGTCTGGAGCGTTCTCAATAAATTGTTGTTTTCGGATAATTAATCCTAAGCCGAGGCAAGCAATGATGATTCGTTCGGCGTTTAGTTTGCTTATACCTAAAGCATCTATGAGTAAGTGCTCTGTGTTTGCGCCTTCGCTAATCTTCGAGAATAGATCGAGCTCGACAGCTGCCAATAGAGCACCAGTCTCTCGGTAAGCTCGTGCAAGTCTTTGAAGCCGAACGGTGTTCGGCCGACTTGGATTCAAATTAACGACCCTTCCAGTTTGGTTTTCTTTTTTCGGAAAACGCTAATGGACCCTCAATCATATCCTCACTGGCGTATAGTGTTTTGACGCTATCATATTCTTTAAGCATTGCCTCTTTAACATCACTATGTTCTAAGCCACGCCTTATTACATCCAGGCTTGTCCGAATTGAAACAGGGGAACATTCTAAAATTCGTTTTGCGAAATCCTTGGCGGCTGTAACCGCTTGTCCCTCAGGCACTAATTCTGTGACGAAGCCGAGTTGATAACCCTCTGCTGCCGGAACGTGTCTTCCTGTTAATATCATTCCCATTGCACGTTTTAAGGGTATCATTCTGGGGAGGCGATGAAGACCGCCTGCCAAGGCAGCTAGCCCGACCTTAGGCTCGGGCAAGGCAAATAGTGCATTTTCAGCGGCAATAATCACATCGCATGCGAGAGCAAGTTCAAAACCTCCACCCATAGCTACGCCGTTTACAGCTGCTATAAGGGGCTTAGTTCTCTCAAAACGCTCGGTTATTCCACCAAATCCACTTTTGGGCTTTTCTCGAGAACCTCCTTCTGCTTGCCAACGTAGGTCGTTTCCCGCACTGAAGGCACGATCACCTTCGCCTGTTAATATGCCAACCCAAATTTCTGGGTCGTTTTCAAATTCGTCAAAAATTTCGTGTAACTCAAAATGCGCTGGAGAATGAAGGGCATTCATGCGTTCAGGTCGGTTTAATGTAATTGTAAGGATATGACCGTCCCTGTCTGCTTTAAAAAATTCTGGCATATTTAGCTCCTCTTTAAAACTTATGCTGCTTCTTTAACCTGTCTTGGTTTATAGATGGCGGTATGTTTAATCTGCGTTAAAAGCGAATTCTCTGCACCAATAACCGATACGTCTATCTCAACAAAGCTGTGACCCTTTCTTTCATACAAATTTGTTACTGATGCGTGTGCCGCTATGGTCTGGCCAACACGTGCGGCTGTTATATTTTGAATTTCGCTTCCGACATGTATCCATGGTCCCAACAACACATTCATCGACAATGCTCTGTTCGCCAAACGTAAGATCCAACCTGGATGGATAATACCTTCTTTTTTAAAAATTTTACTTGGTTCTCTAACATCCTTTAGATACTGAGTCTGGTCCTCCCTAGACATCATCTGCTTAAAAGTTCCAAGCGTCTTTCCAACTGGGAGGGATGTTTTGGACGCTTGAGGGCGTTTTTCAAATTCTGGAAGTTCGACCTCTTGAAAATCAATCCTCTTTGGTTCTGACGAGCTGTCGGCCAATTTAGCGATCCCAGTAGCGCATCGTTCACCCAAACTTTCAACAACTAGTGATAAACTATTGTCTAAAGGATCACCTATGATCTCCGTCTTCGCTCCATCGTAGACAGGTTTAAGTAAGCGACATTCAGCATAACCGTTATTTAGCCATTCTTCTCCAAAGTGTTGAACCATAGGGTAAATCATGTACGCATATATCTCTACGCCAGGGACGAGTCCGCCTTTGAAACCAAATTTTTTTGCAACAGAGTCATCATGTATTTTATTCTCTGAACTAGCCGATAAATTATAAGCTTGGACGGAATGTTTAAGGGTTGAAGTGTTAATCATTCCTTGGGCTCCTGTAGTATCTATGTATTATTTTTTGTCGGACCATTTTGACAGAAACACTAATCCTCTAGTTAAAGGTTCTTTTGTAAACTTTAAATGTTCACTCAATGATACTATTTTTGCGGTGATGATTTGGCAAATAAGTAATTTTTTTAGCATATTAAAGATAACTGCTATTATCATTAATAAGTCCCATGTGAGCACACCAAAGTGTGAAGGCAATTGCATTCGTATTGATTGGGGGAAGCGTTATGAAGGCTGTGGTATTTAAAAATTCTGGATTACCATTATCAATTGAAGAAATAGAAGACCCAGTTCCCTCGCCGACAGATATGGTTATAAAGGTTTGCGCATGTGGTATTTGCGGTACCGATTTGCATTGGTCAGAAATTAACAATGAGGAGTCAGGTTTTCGTGATATCCATCCTGGTGCTGTAATGGGGCATGAATTTTCAGGCGAAATAGTTGAAATTGGCAAAGACGTCACCAATAATTGGAAGATAGGAGAGCGCGTGTGTGCTATGCCCCAAATAGGATGCGCGAAATGTAGCAATTGTAGAGCGGGTAGACCTCATCGCTGTGATAAAGCATTGAATCGTGCCACCCCGGGAAATCCTGGCGCTTATTCAGAATTTGTACGTATTGGCGCTCAGGAAACTTTTCGTTTGCCTGATAGTGTAACGTTCCAAGAGGGAGCTCTTGTTGAACCTCTAGCTGTAGGCTTACATGCGGTGAAAAGAGCCAAAATTACGGCTGGAGACAATGTCTTGATCGTGGGAGGTGGTCCTGTGGGACTTTCTGTTGCCGTTTGGTGCAAGTTTTTTGGGGCGCGACATATTATTGTAAGCGATTTGATCGCGGACCGAGCCGAAAAGGCGGGTGACTTTGGTGCTACTGGCTTTGTAGATGCTTCTGTTTCTAACGTGCCAGAAACGTATGAAAAAATAGTCGGTTCACCGCCATCAATCATTTTTGATGCGGTGGGAATTGCTGGATCAATGCAGCTTTCGATTGATTATATTTCAAATTATGGAAAGGTTGTGGTTGTAGGTCTCTGTATGGTATCTGATCGTTTTGAGCCTGCGACAGCAGTTGTGAAGGAAGTCGAAATAATATTTTGTTTTTGCTATGAGCATGCAGACTTCCAAATGACTTTGGAAATGCTCGCCCAAGAGCGTATCGAGGTTAAAGGGCTTGTCACAGCAAGTGTTGGATTTGAACAATTTCCTGAAGCTTTCGAAAGACTGAAGCAACCTAGCAATCAAATAAAGGTTATGTTAAAGCCGCATTAAACATGCTTGCAAAACCAGTTATTAAAATCAAAGTTTGACAAAAATTGTTACTAAACCGAGTGGATGTTGTTTCTGAGTTTTAGAATTATGGAGTTGTGAAAATGAGCCAGAATACGGAGCCAACTTTTGTTTCAAGTTGGAATGAATGGGATCCATTGAGGCATGTAATTGTTGGAAGGGCAGATGGCACGTGTATCCCTGCAACCGAACCCGCGCTTGATGCAAAAGTGCCTGAAGATAGCGATATGCGGGGGCAATTTGGCCCACGACCAAAAGATACAATAGATAAAGCAAATGAACTACTGGATGCATTCGCGAGTAAGCTCGAAAGCCGCGGCATCAAAGTAGACCGACCCACACCAATTGATTTTAATCAAGCCACTTTCACGCCCGATTGGAAGACGGAAACAATGTTTGGGTGTATGCCTCCAAGAGATGTTTTGCTAACTGTTGGAAAAGAAATGCTCGAAGCCACCATGTCTTACAGATGTCGTTGGTTCGAATATTTATGTTATCGGCCACTGCTGCAGCGTTATTACGCTGAGGATCCAGAGATGAGACACGAGGCGGCTCCCAAGCCAAGGTTAACTGAGGCTGATTACAGACCAGATTATCTATCAGAGAAAATTGGCGTAGAGAAACGATTAGAGTGGACGGAGCAGAAATTTTTTGTAACTACCGAAGAAGAGCCATTGTTTGATGCTGCTGACGTTCTACGTTTCGGTCGCGATTTAGTCGTTCAGCATGGCTTTACAACTAACCTTAAAGGTATTGACTGGTTGTCGCGGCACTTTTCAGAGCATAGAGTGCACGCTGTAAATTTTCCGGGTGATCCTTATCCAATTCACATAGATGCAACTTTTACCCCAATAAAGCCAGGCCTTATTTTGAACAATCCTCAACGGAGGTTACCTTTAGATCAGCGGATGATGTTCGAAAAGAATGGGTGGGAAATTGTAGATGCGGCGCAACCGGCGCATAATTCACCGCCTCCGTTATGTTACTCATCTGTTTGGTTGTCCATGAATGTATTGGTACTAGATCCTAAAACTGTTTGCGTTGAAAAATCTGAAGTTTACCAAGCAGATCAATTAGACAAGTTAGGCATGGAAGTTATTGAAGTTGATTTGCGAGATGCTTACGCATTTGGCGGAGGATTGCACTGCTGCACAGCAGATGTACACCGTGAGGGGAGTTGCGAAGATTACTTTCCTAACTCAATCTAATTAGCTGTCTGTTTCCATCCAGAGCATCCAGATCGCTAGCAGCGGCTTGTTTCCCGCTTTCATTGCGTGCCATATGTTAGGTGGATTATGTATCGTCTCACCAGACTTTCTAGCGAGCCAAGGGTTGGCCTCTTGACGCCATTCACCCTCACTAATTACCAGGTAGCCTTCTTCAGGGGGATGTCGGTGATTTGGGTATTCGACGTTGGGAGCAATTAAGCTAGCTCCCACCCTGACCTTACAATGATTTTCTAGACCGCCGTCTCCAATTATGACAGCATTTGCGTGGCCATTATAAAAGTCGTCCGTTTGG
>CACHDV010000046.1 GCA_902578675.1 uncultured Alphaproteobacteria bacterium | reverse complement strand
GGAGAACGGCTAAAGCGCAGGCTGAAGCGCTAGCTGCGGAAGTGGCTTCAGCGGAAATAGCTTTGGAGGGGGTTGAACAAGAGGCCCTCGTGGGAGCTCGCACAGTTCTTGATGTACTTGATGCAGAGCAAGAGCGATTGAGTGCTCAGGTGCGTTTAGTAAGGGCAAATCGCGATACATTTGTTGCAGCTTATTCCCTTTTATCTGCACTTGGTAAATTAACTGCAAAAGGGCTTGAGTTACCCGTAGAGATTTATAATTACGATGAAAATTTTATCAGAGTACATAACTTATATTATGGGGAAAGATAGCTTTCAAATTGCAATAATAGTATTCAAACTGGTGCTTTCTAAGGTTGTGAGTTAGAATTTTTTTATTTATCTCTTTAAGGCCATAAATATGTCGGACACAGAGCAAGAACCATCAATGGAAGAGATATTGGCGTCTATCAGGCGAATAATATCTGATGACGATAAAGAAATAGAGGCAGCTGCGCAAGAAAATGAGGAGGTCCCGGAGGGTAAAGAGGAATTGTTGGGAGAGGAGACGGTGGCAATGGCAGAGCCAGAGTCAGAGCCAGGTCCAGAGCCCGATCCTGAGCCCGCTGCTGAGGAGGTTGATGACGACGATGACGACGACATTCTGGACCTGACTGATATGGAAGCCTCGGACCCCGAGCCTCTTTTTGAAGAGCAAGCCTATAAAGAGCCCGAACCAGAACCTGTTGCAACCCCAGTATCTCCACCCCCGGCGCCACCGCCTGCTCCAACGCCAGCGCCCGCCAACCTCGTTTCTCCACCACAAGCAGGCGAAGCGAGCGGGTCTTTTGAAAGACTAACCGAAAAGCTGAATGAGGACTACTCGGAGTTGCCGATTGGAAACGGTGCTGTAACGTTAGAAGGTTTAACTCGTGAGCTTGTGCGCCCGATGTTAAAAGAATGGCTCGACCAACACTTACCTATGATGGTCGAGCGGTTGGTGAGAGAGGAAATTGAGCGTTTAGTTATGCAGTCTCAACGGAGAGATCCTTGGTAAACGGACGTATAAATCTGCCGTTACTGTCGGTGTTTTAGTAAAATCCAAAGGAAACGGCTCTCACACTGAGGGTTTTTGCTAACCATTTTTTCATCAATGCAAAAAAACTAACGGACAAATGAATGCTTGAAAAACATTACAAGCCAGGCTTTCTTGAAAAAAAATTTTATAAACGTTGGGAAAAATCGGGCGGATTCTCCGCCGACCCTGGGTCATCGAAGGAGCCCTACACTATAATGATGCCTCCTCCCAATGTGACTGGAAGCTTACATATGGGGCATGGTCTAACATTTTCCCTCCAAGATATTTTAATCAGATATCATAGAAAAACTGGACGAGACACTTTATGGCAGCCCGGCACGGATCATGCCGGTATCGCAACGCAGATGGTTGTTGAGAGGCAACTGGCTGAAGATGGTGTATCCCGACAAGATTTAGGGCGGAGTAAATTTCTAGAAAAGGTTTGGGAGTGGAAAAATGAATCTGGGGGAACAATTACTGAACAACTACGGTCGTTGGGTAGTTCCCCTGATTGGGGCCGCGAAAAGTTCACCATGGACCCAGACCTATCTATAGCTGTTACGAGAGTTTTCGTTGAATTATACAAACAAGGGTTAATTTATCGAGATAAACGGCTTGTTAATTGGGACCCAAAATTGTTAACGGCTATTTCAGACCTTGAGGTTCAACAAGTGGAGACCCAGGGCAAACTATGGCACTTTAAATACCCAATAGAAGCGGGCCAGGATGAGTTTATTACAGTTGCGACGACGCGACCTGAGACTATGTTAGGTGACTCGGGTATTGCCGTCCATCCGGATGATCCAAGGTACACAAAATTTGTAGGCAAGAAAGCTGTCCTTCCATTGGTAGGTCGTTTGATACCTATAGTAGCAGACGAATATAGTGATATGGAAAAAGGTTCGGGTGCAGTGAAAATCACTCCCGCTCATGACTTCAATGATTTTGAGGTGGGCAGACGTCATGAGCTTGAGTTAATAAATATCTTTGATGAGAAAGCCAAATTAAATAAAAATGTCCCGGAAAAGTTTGTGGGACTTGATAGATATGAAGCTAGAAAGATAATTGTTGCTCAGATGGAGGAGCTCGGCCTGCTATCCTTAGTAGAGGATACAACTCATGTAGTGCCTCATGGGGATAGATCTCAAGTTCCACTTGAGCCCTGGCTAACAGACCAATGGTACTGTAATGCCAAGATATTAGCGCAGGAACCAATCAAAGCTGTTCAAGACGGTCGCACTAAATTTGTTCCAAAAAATTGGGAAAATACGTTTTTTGAGTGGATGAAAAATATCCAGCCTTGGTGTATCTCAAGGCAGCTTTGGTGGGGCCATCAAATACCCGCTTGGTTTGGGCCCGATGGACAAGTTTTTGTAGAGGAAACAGAGGAAGCTGCCGTCGCTGAGGCGAAAAAACATTACGGGGAAACTGTGATATTGAAACGTGACGAGGATGTTTTAGATACTTGGTTTTCTTCTGCCCTTTGGCCTTTCTCCACACTGGGATGGCCTAATCAGACTAAAGAGTTAAAAAAATATTATCCTGGTGAAGTCCTAGTTACAGGATTTGACATCATCTTTTTTTGGGTCGCCCGTATGATGATGATGGGGTTGCATTTTATGAAAGAAGTCCCTTTTCAAACGGTATACATTCATGCGTTGGTTCGGGATGAAAAAGGGCAAAAGATGTCAAAGTCAAAAGGAAATGTACTGGACCCGTTAGATCTTATCGGAAAGTATGGTTCGGACGCTTTACGGTTTACACTAGCTGCTATGGCGGCACAGGGACGTGACATTAAATTAGCTGAAGGTAGGATTGAAGGTTATCGAAACTTTGCAACTAAGCTTTGGAATGCCGCTAGATTTGCCCAGTTAAACAGTTGTTCCTATGAACCCGCATTCCAACCTCACTTAGTGGTGTCTAAAGTTAATAAGTGGATCATTTCAGAAACTGTACAGATGGTTCGCAATATCGAAACAGCCATAGCGAGTTATCGTTTTAATGATGCAGCAAACTTAATTTACCAGTTTACCTGGGCTACTTTTTGCGATTGGTATTTAGAATTCACTAAGCCGCTTTTAGCTAACTCAGAAAATGTGCTATTGAAAGAAACAAGAGAAACCACCAGTTGGGTTTTGAAGCAGGTTTTCAATTCGCTAAATCCGCTTATGCCCTACATTACGGAGGAATTGTGGGAGCAGTTCGAATTTGGTGGACTGCTTATTAACGAAGATTGGCCCACATTCGATGACAATTTAATAGCGCCCGATGCTACAAAAGAAATTTCATGGGTTATTGCTTTAATAAATGAAATTAGATCAACGCGATCGGCTGCCAGTATAAATGTAAAGACTAAAGTTCAAGTTCTAATGAAAAAATTTGATAAGAAGCTAATCAGCTACGTTGAAGCAAACGAGGAACTTATCATTAGACTGGGAAACCTTGAATCGCTGAAATCAACAATGGATGACTTTCCAAAAGGTACAATTCAAAGTGTTGTTGAAGGAAATTTATTTGGGCTGGTTATTACGGAAGATATCGATTTCGATAGCGAAAAAGATAGAATTTCCAAAGACCTTATTAAAATCAGAAAAGAGATGGCGAAGTTTGAAAGTAAATTAAGTAATGAAAAGTTTTTGGAGAAGGCCCCAGAAAAAGTCATTCAAGAGACACGTAACCGCCTTGACGAAGCTAAGAAAAAAGCAGATAAACTTAACCAGGTTCTGGAGGGTTTAAATATTAGTTAGAAAGATTTATTCGATCTATAATTAGCTGTTCGGATTATTTCACAATGAAAACGCTTAAATTGTATGAGGTTATTGGACTAACCCTTATTATTTTTTTCAGCCTGCTGTTTTTACCTTCTTTTTTTGATTTTGCAAAAGTTGTAAATATTTGGACAATGCTATGCACAAGTATTTATTAAGAAGACTTTTATTTGTTTCATCTATTTGTTGTCAATTTCAATTAAAATAGGGGTATGATCCGAAGCTTTGCTTTTCCCTCTGGGAGAGGTATCGATACTGCAAGCAGAGCAAATATCTAATGCATGTGGTGAAAGAAGGAAGTGGTCAATCCTTACTCCATGATCCTTTGGCCAAGCACCTCCTTGATAGTCCCAGAAAGTATAGCGTCCTGGGGTATCGTTAAAAGCGCGAAAGGCATCTGAAAAACCTGAGTTTATCAACTCTCTATACTTTTTTCGGGTTTCTATTTGGCACAATGCATCATTTTGCCATGCCACTGGATCGTGCACATCATCATCATCCGGTACAACGTTGAAATCTCCTCCCAGAACAACAGCTACTTCTCGGTCTAGAAGGCTTTTGCTGTGTTCTTTAAGTTTCTCCATCCATGCAATTTTATAATCAAACTTTTCAGAGTTTATAGGATTGCCATTTGGTAAGTATATAGAGGAAAAAATTACTCCTCTAACATTAGCTTCTATGTATCGGCTTTGTTCGTCTTCCATATAATTAGGTAGGCCGATTACTATTTCACTCATCGGTGATTTAGAGAGAATTGCCACCCCATTATAGGATTTTTGGCCATTGATCGCTACTTCGTATCCTAAAGATTCGAACTCAAGCTTAGGAAACTGGTCCTCGACACACTTTATTTCTTGAATTAAAAGAACTTCAATTTCCGAATATGATAGCCACTCTAATATATTTTGGAGACGCGCTCTAACTGAATTTACATTCCAACTAGCTATCTTCACTGTGGTACCAACGTTTTTAAATTGAAAAAGAAGTTCCACATCCGCATGCGGAAGATGCATTTGGATTTATAACTTGAAAATAAGATCCAATGAGTTCCTCAGTATAGTCTAGCGTGCCGCCTTTTATTAGCTCTAACGATATTTCATCAATTACCACTGACACATTATTTTTTTTAAAAATTAGATCGTCAGAGTTTTTAATAGAATCAAATTTGAAAATGTATTGAAAGCCTGAACAGCCGCCGCCTTCAACTGCTACGCGCATATACTTGCTATCAGCTTCTTGTTCGTCTTTGAGAAGCGCGCTAATTTTCCGAGCCGCGTTGTCACTAACATTAAAAGCCTGTAGATTTTCGTCCATGTTTTAATAGTTCCACAATACTTCAGTCGCTGTTTTTGAATATATTTATAATACATAACAAAGTATAAATAAACGCTTAACTGATAATACAAAAATTCCTCTAGTTACACGATTATTCCTTTGGGACCCTAAAACACTATGGTAATTCAATTGGATTCATAAAGAGGGATGGACTTACGGAATACCGTATAACTAAAAGGAGGGCAGCCTGAACGAACAGCATTTAGCAGAATACGCGTCTTTTTCAAGTAATTCAAAAGGGCGTTTATTTGATGAAAAGCCGGCGAAAGGGCGAACCTTGTACCAAAGGGATCGTGACCGTGTGCTCCATTCTGGCGCCTTTAGAAAACTCCAATATAAAACCCAAGTTTTTGTCTATCATGAAGGTGATTACTATAGAACTCGCTTAACTCACACAATAGAAGTGGCGCAAATAGCAAGGTCATTGAGCCGAAATCTGAATTTTAATGAAGATCTTGCAGAGGCTATAGCATTATCACACGATTTAGGACATACACCCTTTGGTCATGCAGGTGAGGAAATACTTAACAATCTCATGAAACCTTATGGTGGATTTAATCATAATGAACAGGCATTAAGGATTTTAACAAAAATTGAGCGTCGATATCCTCTTTTTGATGGATTGAATCTCACTTTTGAAACAATTGACGGTATAATAAAACATAATGGTCCGATAAGGGGAAAACCAACTCCTCTATTATTGAACTTAAAGGACTTGATGAAGTTGAATTTTAGTGCTTTTGGAACTGGTGAGGCGCAATTAGCAGCAATAGCTGACGATATTGCATACAATGCCCACGATATAGACGATGGTTTACGCGCTCAGATCTTTAAGGTTGCTGACCTTGATAAGCTAAGTCTTGTGTCACCATTAATATCTGAGATTCAATCTGATTTTGGGACCATAGAAGAAAGTCGCCTTATAAGTGAGCTGGTAAGAAAAATTGTAAATACACTAGTTGCAGATATATTGACAGAGACGATGAGTCGCCTGCAAAAAATCCGGCCAGTTTATTCTGCGGATATTATAAATGCCAAGCAGCCAATCGTTTCATTTAGTGAAGAACTTACACCTAAGATACAACAACTTCGCAAATTTCTTTTTGCTAAAATGTATCGACATTACAAAGTGAATAGGATGGCTAGTAAGGCAAAACGAGTGATAAGTGAGTTGTTTAATTTATTTATGGAGGATCCAACAGTTCTGCCTGATGAGTGGCGATATTTAGACAAAAAAAATTTAAAAAATAACCAAGCAAGATTAATTTCCGATTACATTGCTGGCATGACCGATAGGTATGCCTTGCTGGAGTACGATAGACTATTTGATTTTAAGGCGAAACTTTGAATGAATATATTTGAGAAGATAGAAAATATCGTCGAGCAAACGCTTCAACAAATGCCATTTTGGTGTGAAAATGAAAATTTAACACCTATTAGGATAAAATTGGAAGCGCCACGAGATAAGACACATGGAGAGCTTTCTTCCAATATAGCTATGATACTTGCTAAAACTATTGGAAAAACACCAAGGGATCTTGCTGCTGAGATATGTTCCCATCTTGCTGATGTTGAGTTAATCCAGTCAGCCACCGTCGCGGGACCTGGGTTTATTAACCTGAAATTAAAAACCGATGTATGGTTTGAATGCGTTAGATGCATCCTTCGGTTGGGAAAAGATTTTGGATCTTCCAACTTTGGAAAAAACGAATTCATCAATATAGAATATGTTTCTGCCAATCCTACGGGGCCCCTTCACGCTGCTCATGCACGAGGCGCAGTTGTTGGCGACACGCTGGCTCGGCTCCTAAAAAAAGTAGGGTTCCGAGTTTGTAAAGAATACTACGTTAATGATGCTGGCACCCAAGTAGATATATTAGCAAAATCTGCCCATTTGCGATATCTTGAAGCCTTGGGGCAGGAAATTGGCCTCATCCCGGACGGGCTCTATCCGGGCGAATATCTTAAAGAAGTGGGGGCGGCATTAGCCAAAAAAGACGGGGATAGTTGGGTGTCTGCTCCTGAAGAAGACTGGTTGCCTGTAATCAAAGATTTTACGATCCAATGGCTGATGGGGTCGATAAAATCGGATTTGAGTAATTTAGGTATAGTTATGGATGAATATATCTCTGAGAGGTCCTTGGTGGCTGCTGGTGAAGTCGATAACGCTATAAACCTTTTAAAAGAGAAAAAATTAATTTACCAGGGTGTGCTTCAGCCACCGAAAGGAAAAAAGTCAGATGATTGGGAGCCCCGACCACAGCTTCTATTTAAATCGACTGATTTTGGAGATGATGTGGATAGAGCAATCCAAAAATCTGACGGGGCTTGGACGTACTTTGCTTCCGACGTCGCATATCATATCAACAAAATTGAACGTGGATATCTCAAAATGATCGATGTCTGGGGTGCTGATCACGGCGGTTACGTGCGCCGTATGCAGGCAGCTGTCAATGCTGCTTCGAATTATGAAGCAAGCCTCGATGTGAAAATTTGCCAAATCGTGCATTTGTTGAAAGACGGTAAACCGTTTAGAATGTCTAAACGGGCTGGTACTTTTATAACACTTGAAGACGTTTTAAAAGCTGTTGGAAAAGATGTTATAAGATTTATGATGCTAACTAGGCGGAATGATCAGGTTTTAGAATTTGATTTTGACATGGTTGTAGCACAAAGTCGTGATAATCCAGTATTTTATGTTCAGTACGCGCACGCGCGATGCTGTTCTGTGATGCGCCATGCATCAAAAATGTTTGGCAATAAGAGATTGACGTCAGATTTACTTAGTTGTGCTCATGTGGAGAGGCTGATGGATGAAGCAGAGATGGATGTGATAAAGGGACTTGCGTCTTGGCCTCGCATAGTCGAGGGCGCTGCGCAAGCCCATGAGCCTCATAGAATTGCTTTCTATTTAACCGACTTGGCAGGTGCTTTTCATTCGTTATGGAATAAAGGAAAAGATCACAGTGAATTGCGATTTATCGTCGAAGATGATGAAGAGTTGACACTTGCTCGTTTAGCTTTGATACAGGCCATAATCCTTGTACTGGCATCGGGTTTAGAACTAATAGGAGTCGAACCGATACAGGAAATGAAGTCTTGACTAACTTTTTCCATGATAACCGTGAACCTCCAATGTTAAATGATTCTGAAAGGCCTGTACTGCCTTCCTTGAGTTCGACAACCTCGGGTCGTTCAGGGTTAAAAATTTTTATATTTGTTGCGCTGTTTGGTCTCATGTCTGTCTCAGGGTTAACCTGGTTCGCGTTGAACCAAGGAGAATTGATAATTGGAAATGACGACGTTCCTCTGGTTAAAGCTGAGACATCGCCGGTTCGATTAAAACCCGTTAATCCGGGAGGTCTAAAAGTGCCGAACCAAGACCGGTTAATTTTTAAAAATTTAGAAATAGCAAATCCATCAAAACTTGAAATCCCAGAAAAACTAATCCCTAGACCAGAGCAGCCTATAGCTGCAAGTAGTGATACCAAACGGATTGGTAATACAATTAAAGAAAAGGTATTTGAAGACGGCGGAGTAACGCCTCAAATACCAAAGATCAAAAGCTCTCAAGGCGATGGTAGATTGAGTAAAATTAAAAAATCGGAAAAGCATAAAAACTTAAAAGATAAAACAAAAGTTACAAACAAAGGTGCAAAAAAAGACGAGCAAAAAACTTCTATAAAAAATCGTGAATCGGGTGCGTACAGAATACAACTAGCCTCGTTGGCTAAACGTCAAGCTGCAGAAAAATTTCTAAAAAAAGTAAGAACTAAAAATGCTACTCTGTTGGGAGGAATGACGGGTCGCGTTATGAAGATAAATTTAAAATCAAGAGGAATTTTCTATCGTGTGCAAGGTGATCTTAGTTCAAGAGAACAAGCTGAAAAAAAATGCAAAATTTTGCGAAGTAGAAAACAAGCTTGTCTTGTAGTGAGAAATCAATAGGTGCCCTTGGATGGTGAACCCGATTATTTTTGGATGTGAAGGTCTTGCGCTTACACCTTCCGAACGATCCTTTTTCAAAGTGTTCCCGCCTATGGGTTTCATTTTGTTTAAACGAAATTGTAATACAAAAACGCAAGTAATTTCTCTGATAAGTAGTTTAAGGGAACTGGTTGGCGAAAAAGTACCAATCTTGATAGATCAAGAAGGCGGGAGGGTTCAAAGGTTATCTCCACCTATATGGAACGCATATCCGCCAGCGGAAGTATTTGGGCTTATTTTTAATTCTGATAAAGGGAAAGCGAAGCAATTAATTAAAACTAATTATCAAATCATTGCTTCTGAATTATTTGAATTAGGCATTAATGTAAACTGTGCTCCAGTAATAGATTTAATTGAAAAACGCGGCCATTCTGTAATTGGTGATAGAGCTCTCAGTAGTGATCCCAAAACCGTTGCTTTACTTGGTAAAGCAGTAGTTGAAGGGCTCGAAAGTGGAGGGGTTTCAGGTATCGTAAAACATATCCCTGGACATGGACGTGCTGAAGTAGACAGTCATGAGAGTCTTCCAATCATAGATAATTGTTTGAACGATTTATTATCAAGAGAGTTTAGCCCCTTTATTCAACTTCGTTTCGCCGCCGCCGCAATGACTGGCCACCTATTGTTTCCAAAACTGGATCAAACACATCCCGTCACATTTTCGAAAAAAATCATTAATGATATCATTAGAAATTTAATAAAATTTGAAGGGTTACTCTTAAGTGATGATCTTTCTATGAATGCTCTTACTGGATCTATAGGCGACAGATATATAAGCGCTCTTGAAGCTGGCTGCGACGTGGGTTTACATTGCAATGGAAATGTTCAGGAAATGGAACTTATTGCAAAAGCATGTCCTGGTACTAACGAAGTTTCCAAAGGTAGAATAAAAGTTTTTCTTAAAAAAGTCGCAGATGTCTCCAATAATCGAGAAATCTCCGAGATGAATGAACTAAAGGCAAGTTTACGTGAAGGATTGAAAGGTTTTTTTTAACTTAACGTAATTATAAGATATTTGCGTTGGGCGATGATTTTACTAAGGTTTCTTCCGTGCATATGGTTAACTAAAATCCTAAGTAAAAGGGCTAGTTAATTTATTTTGAAATAACTTACAAATGCTTATATCTGTATGCCTTTTAAGTGTGGTACTTATTGAGAGGTTAACAGCATCGTAACCAAAGTAGACGTTTTGTCCTAGTTCAACTAGCTTTAAAATTTTTTAGTAAGGCAGACGGAATGGTGGAGCACAATCTAGAATTTGAAGAAGATGAGCCAAGAGCTTTGAATGAAAACGAACCCATTCAATTATCATTATTCCTGACCTTAGAAGGTTTTGAGGGACCCATCGATGTATTGTTGTCGTTGGCGAGGGAACAAAAGGTGGATTTGACACAAATTTCCATCCTGGAATTAGCTCAGCAATACTTAGAATTTGTGCAACAGGCACAATCGCTAAATTTAGAAGTCGCTGCAGATTATCTCGTTATGGCGGCTTGGTTGGCGTACCTTAAATCACGCATCCTGCTCCCTAGGGATGAAGAAGACGAAAATAGTACGCCCGAAGAATTAGCAGAAGCATTAAGATTTCAGCTTCGCAGACTTGAGGCGATGAGAACGGCCGGCTCAGCCATCCTGCAACTGCCTCAACTCGGGTTGGATGTATTTTCGAGAGGTATGCCTGAATTAATTAGCAACGTGTCTTCCCCAATTTATGAGTTAAGTTTGTTCGAGCTTTTAAAAAGCTATGGAAAGGTCAAAGTTCGTGGAGAAGAATCAACATTAAGCATTGTTGCCACACGTTTGTACTCTGTAGATGAAGCAATAGAACGACTAAAGAATATGTTAGGAGACATTCCGGATTGGCAAGAACTTATAGGTTTTTTGCCAGATGGTTTGAATAATAACTTGTTAACCCGGTCAGCTGTGGCTTCAACATTTGTCGCTAGCCTAGAATTAGCTAAAGAAGGTTACATTGAGCTTAAGCAAAACAACACCTATGGTCCAATTTTCGTAAGACCGCGAGAGATGTAAAATGAACCAAGTAGAAGAAAGGGTGATTGAAAAGTTGCCGGAAAATAAAAAACCCTTGCGAGATGAATATAATGCCGAGATAAGGCTGATAGAGGCCCTGTTGTTTGCTAGCCAAAGACCTCTTAAGTTGCAAGATATTCAGGAAAGATTACCCGGTAGTGTTCCTGTTGCCGAGCTGATTTCTGAGTTAAAAAATGATTATATTTCTAAGGGCGTAAATCTGGTTAATATTGCTGGCGGGTGGACCTTTAGGACTGCAGATGATTTAAAGGATAATTTACGGAGTTTAGTCCAGGTTAAAAGGCGGCTTTCGGCGGCAGCAATCGAAACCCTCGCAATTATTGCATATCACCAGCCGGTCACAAGAGGTGATATTGAATCCATACGAGGGGTGGCCGTTAGTAAAGGTACCCTCGACACCTTGCTTGAATGTAACTGGATACGTCCGCGCGGTAGAAGGAGAGTTCCGGGCCGACCTCTTCAATGGGGAACAAGCGAAGAATTTCTAGAGTATTTCAATTTGGAAAACTTGAACGATTTGCCGGGCATAGAAGAATTAAAAGCAACAGGACTTTTGGAAAGAAGGGACAATCTTACGTCTCTCATCTTACCGGACGATGTACCAGTTGAAGAGGACCCAGGCGAGCAAGACGAACTTTTCCCTTTAGGGTACGAGGATGCTTTAGAGGATTGCTAGAACTTATTCTTTCCATAAAACATAATTTACTAAATTCAATAAATATAGAAGAAGAACGTAGTGAAAAGAAAAGCGTTACAGATGACCGAAGTTTGGCATCGCTATGGAAATACTACAGCAGTTGAAAATCTTTCGATTGTTTTGCATGAGGGAGAGGTGGTTTGCTTACTGGGACCGTCTGGCTGCGGTAAGTCAACAGCTCTTAGAATAGCGGCAGGATTGGAGCGGCTGCAAAAGGGTGTTGTGGAGCTTGGTGATGTTATTGTATCTGACAGAGAGGTCCATTTGCCGGCCGAAGACCGAAATGTAGGTTTAGTTTTTCAAGATTATGCATTGTTTCCTCATCTATCCGTTTTAGATAACGTAAAATTTGGATTAAGACGAGATCGTTCCCGAATAACGGAAAGCAAGGCGGTTCACGCTTTAGAGATGGTTCAGATGGAAAAATTTCTGACGAAGTATCCCCATATGTTATCAGGCGGTGAACAACAGCGAGTAGCATTAGCGAGAGCGCTTGCTCCACAACCTGATGTTATGTTGTTGGATGAACCATACTCCGGACTTGATGCCAGGCTTCGTGAAAAGATACGCGATGAGGTATTACACTTATTACGTGAACAGGGTTGTGCAACATTAATGGTGACGCACGACGCAGAAGAAGCAATGTTTATGGCGGATAAAATAGTAGTAATGAATGACGGGCGTGTTCTTCAAGTTGGTTCACCGGATGAATTATATTTTCAGCCAGTAAACTCTTTTGTGGCGGGTGTTTTTGGGGAATTGAATAAATTAAATGGATTGGTGCGCGAGAATAAAGCAATCACACCTCTAGTTGATTTTCCCGTAGAAGAGTTCGCTAGTGGCACTGAAGTTGAAGTAGTTATTAGACCTGAGGCCCTTTGTTTGTTACCGTTAGAGGGATCAAATATTTATCTTGAGGCCTCAGTAGTTGAATCGAGATTACTAGGACGAATGAGTTACATTCATTTATCTTCGAAATGCTCAGATCATGATGGTGAAAACATTCACTTACATTGCAAGATGCCCGGCCGAGTTTTACCTTCTTCTGGAGAAATGGTG
>CACHDV010000045.1 GCA_902578675.1 uncultured Alphaproteobacteria bacterium | reverse complement strand
CACCCTGCTGTTCTCTACTTTATAAGAAACCTGCTTTACCGGGCTAAATACCGCATCAACCGGTATCATTCCTATTGGTGACTCTTCTGAACGATTTGAGTTAGCAGGGACGTAACCCTTACCCGTCTCAACAGTGAACTCCATTGTTAACGTTGCACCTTTATCTAGGGCGCACAAAACTAAATCGGGGTTCATTAATTCAACGTCAGCGCCGGTATCTATCATACCTGCTGTCACTTCACCTGGGCCCTCAGCCGTTAAACGCATTTTCTTGGGTCCTTCGCCCTCCATACGCAAGGCCATAAGTTTTATATTCAGCACCATGTCGGTTACATCTTCACGCACACCTGGGATACTTGTAAATTCATGCAAAATGCCGTCTATTTGAATAGCTGTCACTGCTGCACCTTGGAGCGATGACAAAAGTATCCGCCGCAATCCATTTCCAAGCGTTAGTCCGTAGCCTCGCTCAAGGGGTTCCGCCACAACAGTTGCCTTTAACCCAGGTTCTCCGCCTGGTAAAACCTCTAAATTAGTTGGTTTGATCAAAGCTTGCCAATTTTTCTGAATCACCGCAAAAACCTCACTATTAATACTTTCAAAGCTAGTTACTTTTTCACTTATAGAAACGTTTGCAAAGTAGCCCGCGATAATCGCGAGTCATCTTGCTTCTAATTTTCTCCTAAACGCGCCTTCTTTTGGGAGGGCGACACCCATTATGGGGAATGGGTGTTACGTCTTTAATTGAATTGACTTGAAATCCAACAGTTTGCAGGGCTCGCAGCGCTGACTCTCGGCCAGAACCTGGGCCACTAACTTCTATATCTAGAATTTGCATACCATGCTCAGCAGCTTTTTTCCCAGCATCCTCTGCAGCGACCTGTGCTGCGTAAGGGGTCGATTTTCTTGATCCTTTAAACCCCATGGCCCCAGCTGAAGACCACGAGATGGCATTACCCTGCGCATCTGTAATGGTTATCATTGTATTATTAAACGTGGCATTAACGTGCGCCACGCCTGCCGTAATATTTTTCTTCTCACGTCGTCGAACGCGCGCTTGGGTAGGTTGTTTTGCCATATCACTCTTCCACTTCGAAGAACCGATTATATTTTACTTTTTCTTGCCTGCTATAGGTTTTGCAGGCCCTTTACGGGTGCGTGCATTAGTATGGGTTCGTTGCCCCCGAACGGGTAAACTCTTTCGATGCCTAAGACCCTTATAACACCCGAGATCCATCAAACGCTTGATGTCCATAGCTATTTTCCGGCGGAGGTCGCCCTCGACTACCACGTCACTGTCTATCATATCGCGTAACCGTGTTAGTTCGTCTTCCATGAGTTCGCTTACTCTACGTTCTCCCGGAATATCTAGCTTTTTACATATATCTGAAGCCGTAGTTTGGCCTATGCCATAGATATAGGTGAGCGCAACCTCTACCCTTTTTTGCGTTGGAATATTGACTCCCGCTATACGCGCCAAAATAACTACTCCTCTATAAATTAAAGAACAACTGAGGATCTGTCATTGATCTATGATCGAGACTTTTCCCGACGCCGAAACAAACCTAAGCACACACTATTCTACTAAGGCGCTGGATTATACGGATCAACGAGGCCAAGTCAATAACGTTACCCCTTATTAAGCCTTTTTACTCCCTAAAATACCTCTCAATTTCAAACTTACCTCTTCGACAGGCAGCATTCCGTCGATTGTCGATAAAACGCCGTGTTTTTTATAGAATGGCAAAAGCGGAGCGGTCTGATCTTCATATACTTTGAGCCGATGGTTCAGCGTTTCTTCATTATCGTCTTTACGTCGCTCCGCTGGTGGTGTTTCAGCAATCCTATTTCTTATACGCTCTAATAGAATTTTACTATCCACCGAAAAATAAAGCACATGGTCTATCTTAAGCTTATTATTATCCAACATCTTCTTGAGAGCCTCTGCCTGTGGCACGGTGCGCGGAAACCCATCTAGGATAACCCCGTTAACACAATCAGGGCTCACTATACGTTCTGATATCATTTGCACCATTATATCATCGGGGACAAGGTCCCCTGCCTCTACAATTTCTCGAACCTTACGTCCTAGATCTGTATCCTCTTTCATTGTAGCCCGGCACATGTCGCCGGTGGACAACTGCTTTAAACCAAACTCTTCCTCTATAAATACAGCTTGAGTACCTTTACCAGCACCCGGAGGGCCTATTAATATAATATTCATCCGCGCCTCCCCCGAAGTTTTGATTTTTTGATTAGTCCATCGTATTGGTGAGCTATCAGGTGAGATTGAATTTGTCCAACGGTATCTAGTGTAACCGTAACAACAATAAGCAAGCTAGTTCCACCGAAGTAAAAGGGTACCTGATATTGACTAATCAGTATTTCGGGCAGCATACAAACTGCGGCGAGGTACATAGCTCCCACGACAGTCAAACGGGTAAGAACGTAATCGAGATAATCTGCCGTATTTTTCCCTGGTCGTATCCCAGGAACAAAGCCTCCATATCGTTTCAAGTTATCTGCTGTCTCGGCGGGATTAAAAACGATAGCGGTATAGAAAAATGCGAAAAAGACGATGAGACCAATATATACAGCAAGATAAAGCGGTTGGCCTCTACCTAGGAGTGCGTTAACTGTATTTAGCCATTCTGGTCCACCACCGCTCGCAGAAAACTGCGCAAAAGTAACCGGCATTAGCAAAATAGAGCTTGCAAAAATTGGTGGGATCACGCCTGACACATTTAATTTTAGCGGTAGATGAGATGACTCTCCCCCAGTCATTTTATTTCCCACCTGGCGTTTCGGGTATTGTATGGTAATTCTTCGCTGTGAACGCTCTATAAAAACTATGAAAGCAATGACTGCTATCGACATGAATACCAGCAGGATTATAAAGGCAGCAGATAAGGCCCCTGTTCTTCCGAGTTCTAGGGTGCCTGCAAGCGCTTGTGGAAGATTAGCTACAATACCTGCAAATATTATCAGTGATATACCATTACCTATGCCTCGTGCCGTTATTTGCTCACCCAACCACATCAAGAAGACTGTGCCTCCAACGAGTGTGATCACAGTGGTGGCCCTAAAAAATAAACCCGGGTTCGTAACCGCAGAGTTGCCCCCACTAGCCATATTTTCTAAGCCAACCGATATTCCATACGCCTGCACAGCGGCCAAAAGAACAGTGAGATATCTTGTGTACTGATTAATTTTTTTTCGGCCAGCCTCACCTTCCTTTTTCAGGTTCTCTAGATTGGGCGATACTGCTGTCATTAGCTGCATGATAATGGCGGCTGAAATATACGGCATTATGTTTAGGGCGAAGATGGTCATCCTCCCCAAGGCACCACCAGCAAACATATCGAACATACCCAGGATACCGCCGGCGTTCTGCTCGAATATTTCTTTCAAAATCCCGGGATCAATTCCAGGGATGGGAATATATGTACCAAGCCGGTAAACGATTAGGGCACCCAACGTGAACCATATACGTTTTTTTAATTCGGCAGCTTTCGAGATTGCGCCAAAGTTAAAAGAAGATGCTAATTGTTCGGCGCCAGACGCCATGCTACCTATCCTAATCTATACGTTTAGCCAATAGTAACCTTACCACCAGCTTTTTCTACGGCCATGATTGCAGTCTTCGAGGCTCCTGCCACATTTAAGTTAATGGCTACGTTGATTTTACCCCGCCCTAATACACGTATTCCTGATTTGCCTTTACCGACTATACCAAAATCTTGTAAGGATTGCGCATCCAACTCGGCCCCAGCCTTAACTTTTCCAGCATCAACAGCCTTCTGAATATCATCGATATTCACTATGCGGTATTGTTTACGGAAAGGGTTTTTAAATCCACGTTTTGGCAGCCGGCGATATATTGGCATTTGCCCGCCCTCGAAGCCATTAATTGTGGCCCCTGCGCGCGATTTCTGGCCCTTGTGCCCTCGGCCACTGGTTTTTCCAGTACCGGAACCAGCCCCTCTACCCACACGTTTCCGATCTTTTGTTGCGCCTTGGTTATCGCTTATTTCGTTCAATCTCATAGCCACGTTTCCTTAGGAATATCTATAACGACTAGTTCTAGTTGATTATCTCACTCAACACGAACGAGATGTTTAACTTTATTGACCATACCTCTTACAGAGGGTGTATCTTCCAGAACACTTGTTTTATTGAGTTTATTGAGACCCAAACCAATAAGGGTCTCCTTTTGCCCTGGTTTACGCCCTATAGCACTCTTAATTTGCGTTACCTGGATAGTAGATCTGTCTTTTTTGTCTCTTGCCATCAGCCTTTTCCATCAACAAATGTTATTTTCCTGAGGAGGATGAATTAGAATCGTTGCTATTTCTACCAAAAACCTCGGCTACTTTTTTCCCCCGTTTTGCGGCAACCAATCTCGGTGATCCGATCTTGTTTAAAGCAGCGAACGTCGCTTTTATCATATTATGTGGATTCGATGATCCTGTTGATTTTGCCACCACATCTTGCACACCCAACGATTCAAATATTGCACGCATGGGGCCACCGGCGATAACACCAGTTCCGGATGGAGCTGACCGCAATATCACATGACCCGCGCCATAATCGCCTTTGATGTCGTGATGAAGCGTTCTACCTTCGCGCAAGGGAACCCTCACCATAGATCGCTTTGCTTGTTCAGTTGCTTTTCTTATAGCTTCAGGAACCTCACGAGCTTTACCTGCCCCATGCCCAACTCTCCCTCGACCATCTCCTACAACAACAAGCGCTGCAAAACCAAACCGTCTGCCCCCCTTCACGACTTTAGCCACTCGGTTAATACCGACCAGCTTCTCTATCAATTCGGGATCTTCTTTTTGTTCCCGATTACTTCTTTCTTGCCTATCTGCTCGTGCCATTTAAGGTTTCCTTTAAAATTTAAGACCGGCCCCGCGTGCTCCTTCAGCGAGAGCCTTTACACGCCCGTGATAACGATATCCCCCTCTATCAAAGACGACGTTATTAAGTCCTTCTTTGAGAGCCCTTTCTGCTACAAGTTTTCCAACCGCCTCGGCCGCCGACTTGTCATTTCCTGATTTAATTACTGCTTTAAGGTCTTTATCTAGTGATGAAGCCGCAACCAGAGTACTGCCTTTTTGATCGTCTATGAGTTGTGCATAAATATTTTTAGACGAGCGAAATACTGATAAACGCAGCTTAGTTACGCCTTTTTTTCGTAATGCTTGTCTATTACGGCGCGCGCGCTTTAGAAAAAGTTCTTTTGATTTCAACATAATTCTGCCCTTACTTTTTCTTACCTTCTTTTCTTCTAATATTTTCGCCCGAATATTTTATTCCCTTGCCCTTAAAAGGCTCAGGTGGTCTATATGCCCTTATCTCGGCTGCTAACTGCCCTACCTTTTGCTTATCTCCTCCATGGATAGAGATGGCGGTTGGACGTTCACACTTCATAGTAATACCGTCTGGGATAGGATATCGAACGGGATGGCTGAAGCCGAGCGACAAAACGAGATCTTTGCCTTCAACTGCAGCCCGATAACCAACACCATTAATTTCCAGGTCTATAGTAAAACCCTCATTTACCCCTGTAAGCATATTATTTATGCTTGCGCGCGTTGTGCCCCACATAGAACGGGATCTTTTGCTTTGATTTTTAGGGCTTACAGTAACAATATTGTCTTCTATCGCGACATTCACCTCGCCAGATATTGGAAGCGACTGCGCTCCCAGCTTACCTTTGGCAGTTAGTATACCATCAAGAATCTCGATCGAAACACCATCTGGAACCACTACTGGGCTTTGACCTACTCGGGACATATCATAACCCTCCTGTATCAGAATACCTGACAGAGCACTTCACCGCCAACATTAGCAGCTCTAGCTTCGTTATCAGACATAACACCCCGCGGGGTAGAAATAATAGAAATTCCAAGCCCATTAAATACCCTCGGCAAGTCATTAATCTTAGCATAGACACGACGACCGGGCTTAGACACGCGTTTAATTTCACGAATTACTGGCTCACCCTCATAATACTTGAGTTCAATAGATAGTTCTGACGAGTTTTTAGATGCCTCTGATTCTAGTTTTGAAAAACCCCTTATATATCCCTCACGCTTCAGCACTTCCAAAACGTTACTCCTCATTCGTGAGCAGGGGCTAGAGATAACACTTTTTCTCGCCATTTGCCCATTACGGATACGCGTTAACATATCTCCAAGCGGATCACTCATTGTCATATCAATCCCCCTACCAACTTGATTTCACTAACCCGGGAACTTGACCAGCTGAACCCAGATCGCGCAGTGCTATACGAGACATTTTAAATTTCCTATAGTATCCTCTTGGGCGTCCTGACACTTCACATCTGTTGCGCAGTCTAATTTTAGCCCCATTTCTTGGCATTTCGTTGAGTTTTAAACCAGCACGGAATCGCTCTTCAATCGGAAGTTCTCTATTGCTTACTATTGCCTTCAGACGCGATCTTTTGTTGGCATGCATCGCGACTTTATTTGCGCGGTTTTTATTTTTTTCTATTGAACTCTTTCTAGCCATTTATACCTCCACCCGTTTATTCCGTGAACGGGAAATCAAATTTCCGCAACAATTCGCGTGCCTCATCATCAGTTTTTGCAGATGTAACAAATATTATGTCCATTCCACGTATCGTATCGATTTGGTCATAATCAATTTCAGGGAAAACAATTTGTTCTTTCAGCCCCATCGCATAATTTCCACATCCATCAAAGCTTGATGGATTCAAACCACGAAAATCTCTGACTCTGGGCAACGCAATTGTTATGAGCCTATCAAGAAATTCGTACATCCTGTCTCGACGAAGAGTTACTTTGCAACCAATCGGCATTCCTTCCCGCAACTTGAAGCCTGCAACAGATTTTGAGGCCTTTGTTATTATTGGCTTCTGACCGGTAATCTTAGCTAAATCCGCCACCGCAGATGCAACTTTCTTGGAATCTTGGACAGCCTCACCAAGCCCCATGTTGATAACTATCTTTTGCAATTTCGGCACTTCTAAAATATTTTTATAGCCATTTTGCTGCAGCAGCTCTGGCCTAATAGATTTGGTGTAAATTTCGTTCAAACGCGTCATTTCTAATACATCCAGTTCAAGTTACGCGTCCAGGATTTCATTTGAGGATTTGGAAAATCTAACCTTCCGGCCATCCTCCAGTATTCGAAATCCAATTTTTGTCGCTTTGTTTAAGGTAGGGTCAATTAGTGCAACGTTCGATAAATGAACTGTACTTTCTCGCTCGACTATACCGCCTGGTGCTGTTTGGCTTGGTTTCGTATGTCTTTTAACGATATTGACGCCTCTTACGAGAACCCTCTGTTTGGCAGGAAGTACGCTAAGCACCTCACCGGTTTTCCCTTTATCCTTTCCAGTAATAACCATTACGTTATCACCCTTTTTTATTTTACTACTCATCACAGCACCTCCGGGGCGAGAGAGACAATTTTCATAAAACGCTTCGCCCTTAATTCTCTCGTGACAGGACCAAAAATGCGTGTTCCAATAGGTTCGTTCTGATTATTAATCAGAACAGCGGCGTTCCTATCAAACCTGATCGCTGACCCATCCACCCGTCTAATTTCCTTTGCCGTTCTTACTATAACTGCTTTCAAAACTTCGCCTTTCTTTACGCGGCCCCTCGGTATAGCTTCTTTGACCGAGACAACTATAACGTCCCCGACCCCGGCGACTTTACGTTTTGAACCTCCTAGTACTTTTATACACTGTACCCGGCGTGCCCCTGAATTATCAGCGACGTCGAGGTTTGATTGCATCTGGATCATTGTTCAGGTCCTATCCCAAAAAACTCTGCTAACTTGCAGTTTCTATGACTTCCCAAGTTTTACTCTTCGACTTCGGCGCACATTCTCTTATTTTTACTGTTTGGCCCGCCTTACAACTATTTGTTTCATCGTGGGCTGCGAACTTTTTCGACCGCTTAATAATTTTTTTATAAACAGGGTGCGTTATCCGGCGTTCCACATTAACTATAACTGTTTTATCGCCCTTATCACTTACCACTATTCCCTGTAATTCCCGCTTTGGCATTTGTTTGCTCCCGTAAAAGTGTAGGTTACTGTTTTGCTGCCTGAGCTTTTTTTTCCGATATAATTGACTTCGTTCTAGCTATATCCCGTCTAACTTTCCTAACACGTGCTGTATTTTCTAACTGGCCGTTTGCTTTTTGGAAACGAAGGTTAAACTGTTCTTTAGACAACTCATCTAGCTGAGTCTGCAATTCATCCGGTGTTTTAGTTCGAAAATCAGTAGCTAATTTATTTGGCACAATAGTCTCCTAGTATCAGTCGCCGCCGACCCGTGCGATAAATCGGGTATCGACAGGAAGTTTGGCTGATGCAAGTGTAAAGGCTTGTTTTGCTAAATCTCTTGGAACACCATCCAGTTCAAACATTATTCGACCAGGCTTAACACGGCACACCCAAAATTCTGGCGAGCCTTTACCCTTCCCCATTCTAACCTCGGCTGGCTTGCTGGAAACAGGGACATCTGGGAAAACGCGGATCCAAACTCTACCTGCTCGTCGAATATGCCGTGTTATAGCGCGTCTAGCGGCCTCGATTTGACGGGCCGTTACACGGGCAGGGGTTAAAGCCTTGAGCCCGTAAGCTCCAAAATTTAGCTGAGTGCCTCCTTTTGCATTTCCGTGAATTCGCCCCTTGTGAGCTTTTCTATACTTTGTACGTTTTGGGCTTAGCATTCTTACGCTCCTTATCTAACAGCAACTAGCGCTGGGCCGCAGCAGGCTGTAATTCTGCCATACGTTTGTCCTGAGCCATAGGATCGTGTGCCATTATTTCACCCTTAAAAACCCAAACCTTTACTCCGCAGGCGCCGTAGGTTGTTTGGGCTGTCGATTCTCCATAATCTATCTCGGCACGGAGCGTATGCAACGGAACTCTACCTTCCCTGTACCATTCCGTTCTCGCTATTTCAGCTCCGCCTAACCGCCCGCTACAATTTATTCGAATACCTAGAGCCCCTAAGCGCATAGCGGATTGTACCGCTCTTTTCATGGCTCGCCGGAAAGCTACTCGCCTACTCAGCTGCTGCGCGACATTTTCTGCAATGAGATTAGCGTCTATTTCTGGCTTTCGAACCTCGATAATATTTAAGTTGACATCAGTTTCCGTCATACTCGAAAGCTCGGAACGAAGTTTCTCTATATCTCCACCTTTTTTACCAATAACTACGCCTGGCCGCGCCGTGTAAATAGTTACCTTAGCGCTCTTAGCTGGGCGTTCTATTACTATTCTGCTCACTCCTGCCTGCTGTAGCCGCTTCCGCAAAAATTTGCGCATTTTCAGGTCTTGATGAAGAAGGTCGGCATACCCTTTTCCGGCGAACCATCGAGAGTCCCAAGTTCTATTTATTCCTAGCCTAAGGCCAATCGGATTTACTTTATGCCCCATTATACGGTCTCCTGGCGTTCGCTAACTACTACTGTAAGATGTGAAAATGGCTTCCTTAATCTACCCGTTCGCCCGCGCGCTCTGGGTCGAAAGCGACGCATGGTTATAGCCTTACCTACAAACGCTTCCTTTACGAATAAACGATCAACGTCTAGCTGGTGATTGTTTTCTGCATTTGCGATAGCGGACTGCAGTGCTTTTTTGACATCATTACTTATCCGCCTCTTGGAAAAAGTGAGGGCCGCAAGAGCTTTTTCTGCGTCCATTCCTCTTATCATGCTTGCTACTAGATTAAGTTTCTGCGGACTTACACGAAGATTCTTGAGTACAGAAAGTGCATCCGCCTCTCCCACCCTACGTCCTGCCGAAGTCTTACTCATATCTATATGCTCCAAAATTAACGACGGGCTTTTTTATCTGCCGCGTGACCAAAATAGGTTCTAGTAGGCGCAAACTCGCCAAACTTGTGCCCCACCATATGCTCGGTTATCAGAACTGGCACGAATTTTTGTCCGTTGTGTACGCCAAAAGTCAAACCTACAAATTGGGGCATTATAGTAGACCGCCTCGACCATGTTTTGATAACATCATTACGGCCTGATTCCAGAGCAGTTTCGGCTTTTTTGAGCAAATAACCGTCAACGAACGGGCCTTTCCAAACAGAGCGAGCCAATATCCTAATCCTCTCTTATTTTCGCCGCCGACGTAATATCAGCCGGTCAGTTTTCTTATTATTTCTTGTTCTTTTACCTTTTGTTGGGACACCCCATGGAGTTACGGGGTGCCTACCACCAGAAGTCCGACCCTCGCCGCCACCATGAGGATGATCAATTGGATTCATAACAACTCCCCTGACGACGGGCCGCTTCCCTAACCATCGCTTACGTCCAGCTTTTCCTAAATTAATATTTTTTTGATCAGGGTTGGAGACCGCACCTATTGAAGCTATACACTCGGATCGAACTCTCCTAACTTCCCCGGATGTCAATCGCAGTAGGGCATAACCAGCTTCTCTACCTACGAGTTGCACATAGGTACCCGCCGACCTCGCAATCTGCCCGCCCTTACCGGCTTTAAGCTCAACATTATGAATAATCGTTCCCACTGGAATATTTTTAAGTGGCATGGCGTTACCTGGCTTGACATCAGCTTGTTCAGCTGCAACGACCCTGTCACCAACATTAAGACGCTGTGGAGCTATTATGTAGGATTGCTCGCCATCTTCATAATTTATAAGCGCTATAAATGCGGTCCGATTAGGATCGTATTCTAGGCGCTCCACTACAGCTGGTATATCGAATTTCTTACGGTGAAAGTCTACCACTCGATATCTGCGTTTATGACCGCCTCCGCGATGCCACATAGTTACTCTGCCAGTATTATTTCGTCCACCAGACTTGACCATCCCCCGCGTAAGTTTCTTTACAGGCTTACCTTTCCATAGGTCTGCCCGGTCAACGGTTACCAGTTGCCTTTGTGATGGCGTTGTTGGGTTGTAATGCTTAAGTGCCATTTGGCTACACTCCTTGACTTACATCGATATCGCCACCGTCTTCGAATGTGACAACCGCTTTTTTGAAGTCAGATCTCCTACCAAGACGGCCTCTGAATCTCTTCACCTTACCCTTTTGACGCAAGGTGTTAACTGCTCTAACTTTTCTGTCAAAAAGAGTTTCCACAGCAACTTTTATTTCCGGCTTTGTTGCGTAAAGGTCGACTACAAATGTCACCTGGCCGTATTGTGATCCCAACGTGCTTTTTTCGGTCACGACTGGATACCTTATGATTTGATACATCCGCTCGGAGGTCATCTTAACTTGCGCGGCGTTATGGGGTCTCATACTCATCCAAGACGCTCCTCTAAATTTTGAACTGCTTCTCTGCTTAGAACTAAATAGTCACGCCTCAATATGTCATATACATTCGCGCCAACCGATGGCAAGAAGTCACATTTTGGTATATTCCTAACTGCTTGCAGAAAGGCTTGGTTCCGATTAGGACCATCAATAAAAAGCGCTGATTCTAAGCCAAATTTCTTTATCGCTTTAACTAACTCTTTAGTCTTTCCGCCAACATTAAAGTTTTCTAGAACCAAAAGTTTACCATCGACCTGCTTGGATGAGAGCGCACTCTTAAGAGCTAGCTTTCTTATTTTTTTTGGCAGCTTGTATGCATGACTCCTTACAACGGGCCCGTGCACTGTTGCCCCTCCCCGAAACTGGGCAGCTCTCGCGCTACCCTGTCGCGCCCTACCTGTGCCCTTTTGACGAAAAGGTTTTGCCGTGGTACCGCTTATATCTCCAACTAGTTTTACCTTATGTGTGCCAGATCGGCGTTTTGCCAATTGCCAGTTGACTGTTCGAGCGAGTAAATCCTTTCGAGGCTCAACGGCGAACACGCTGTCTTTAAGCTCAATTTCCCCTTTTGACTTATCGTTTAAGTCCTTAACTTGACACTTCATCGCCATCATCCTTTTTTTCGTCAGACTCCGCGTCTGCACCACCCGAATCCCCGGCATCTTGGCTAGCGGCATTTATATCATTATTTCCCGCTTCACTAGCTTCATCAGGCGACCCGGATATTAGTTCCGACGATACAGCACCTTCATCGTCAGGTTGTGCTGCCGTATCCTCTACACTTTTTGTTTTTATTGAACCCGGAAAGGGTGCCTCATCGGGCACGTCATCTTTAACGGCGTCTTTTATTAGCACGTAGGAGCCTTTAGCTCCAGGCACAGCGCCTTTGAGCAATATGATACTCTTCTCGAGATCTGTTGACACAACCATTAAGTTTTGAACCGTCACTCTGGCGTCACCCATGTGACCTGCCATCTTTTTACCCTTCCAAACCTTGCCAGGGTCTTGACTATTTCCGGTAGAACCGTGCGACCTATGCGAGACACTTACACCATGGGATGCTCGCAATCCAGCGAAGTTGTGGCGTTTCATAGCTCCTGCAAAGCCTTTACCGATAGACGTTCCGGCGACGTCAACCCTCTGCCCAACTACAAAATGGTCAACTAAAATTTCTGCACCAGGTTCAATGAGAGCTTCCTCACTAACCCTAAACTCTTGCAATCGTTGTTTTGGCTCAACTTCCGCTTTGGCAAAATGTCCCCGCATCTGTTTTGATACTCGCTTTACCTTTGCAAGCCCCACTCCAACCTGGATAGCATTGTAGCCATCTGTTTTGTCGGTTTTTTTTGCCACAACCTGACAAGTATCAACTTTTAAAACTGTGACAGGGATGTGGCTGCCATCCTCGCCAAAAACCCTCGTCATCCCTACTTTTTGGGCAATCATTCCAGATCGCATGTTTCTTCTCCGCTCTTAGAGCTTAATTTCTACGTCAACGCCTGCCGCTAAATCTAGCTTCATTAGCGCGTCAACTGTTTGTGGCGTAGGATCTATAATGTCCAGGAGCCTTTTATGAGTCCTAATCTCGAACTGTTCACGACTTTTTTTATCCACGTGCGGGCCACGTAGGATTGTGAATTTTTGAATACGGTTCGGCAGAGGTATAGGCCCCCGCACTTGAGCCCCTGTCCGTTTGGCTGTATTAACTATCTCACCCGTAGACTGATCTAATACTCTGTGATCAAAAGCCTTCAGCCGTATTCTTATATTCTGACTATCCATAGTTAT
>CACHDV010000044.1 GCA_902578675.1 uncultured Alphaproteobacteria bacterium | reverse complement strand
GATGCCATGTGCCACCCAAAATGAAATTTTAGAAGACGACGCAAAAACTATGTTATCTAACGGAATAATGGCCGTCTCCGAGGGCGCTAATATGCCCACAGAAATCGAAGGCATACATCACTTCCTAGCAGCAAAAATATTGTTCGCTCCAGCAAAAGCAGCAAACGCTGGCGGTGTTGGCATGTCAGGTTTAGAAATGAGTCAGAATTCTGAACGTAGGTCGTGGAGTAATGAGGAGTTAAGTAAAATGTTACGCGATTTAATGATCGGCATACATAAGAATTGCAATGACGCCGGCATGCAAAAAGATGGCTGGTGTAATTATATGGCCGGATCGAATATAGCCGGTTTCAAGAAAGTTGCAGATGCCATGATGGCATTTGGTGTTGTTTGATCTCTAATTCTTGATTCTAAGAGGGGCTCTCTTTGAGCCCCTTTTTTTGTATACTTTTCAAAAAAACTCTTACTAATCCTCAAAACCTCTAATAATCACTCCATTTTCGGAGGTAGATTACTCTTAATATTCAACTCTTTAAGTTGCTGCATACTGACCTCGCTAGGGGCATTCATCATCAGGTCCTCTGCCTTTTGGTTCATCGGGAACAAAATAACTTCCCTAATATTAGGTTCATTGGTAATCAACATGACAATACGATCTATTCCGGGTGCAAATCCGCCATGGGGGGGAGCTCCATAACGAAACGCGTTGAGCATGCCACTAAACCTTTCCTCAACCTCCTCTTTGCTGTAGCCAGCAATAGAGAATGCTTTTATCATTACGTCTGGTAAATGGTTTCGTATCGCACCTGAGGATAATTCTATACCATTACAGACGATATCATACTGAAAAGCTAATATATCTAACGGATCTTTTGTTTCTAGCGCCTCTAAACCACCTTGAGGCATAGAGAATGGGTTGTGTGAAAATTCTATTTTGCCGGTAACCTCATCTTTTTCGAACATTGGAAAATCAACAACCCAGCAAAACTTGTAAATATTTTGTTCTATAAGCTCCTGGTCAACTCCTAACTTCAGTCTGGCATTTCCAGCTAATTTTGCAGCCTCAGTCTCCTTCCCCGCCGAGAAGAAGATTGCATCACCATCCCCCATTCCAGTGCGACCTTTGAGTGCCTCTAATACGTCGCTCGATATCCTAGACGCGATAGGCCCCCTTCCCCCACCATCTGCAAGAATAATATATCCCATTCCTGGCGCTCCTTCGCTCTGGGCCCAAGAATTCATGCGATCACAGATCGCTCTGCTCCCACATTTTGGTCCAGGTAATGCACGAACCACCCCACCATCGGCAACAGTTTTTGCAAAAATTGCAAATTCGCTATTATCAAAAAGATCAGAAACGTCGCAAATTTCAATCGGGATACGCAAGTCTGGTTTATCTGTTCCGTATTTCAACATAGCCTCTGAAAATGGTATCCTCGGGAAAGGCTGAGGCACAGACCAGGATGTAAATTCTTCAAAAACGCCTGCTAGTACAGGTTCAATTTCAGAGAAAACATCCTCTTGCTCAACAAAACTCATTTCCAGATCTAACTGGTAAAATTCTCCAGGAGATCTATCCGCTCTACTGTCTTCATCACGAAAGCAAGGCGCAATTTGAAAGTATCGATCAAAACCCGACATCATAACAAGCTGTTTAAATTGTTGGGGCGCTTGCGGCAGGGCATAAAACTTACCAGGGTGCAATCTTGAAGGAACTAGAAAGTCTCTCGCTCCCTCTGGAGAGCTAGCGGTTAATATAGGTGTTTGAAATTCCACAAAGCCACGATCAATCATGCGCCTTCTAATTGAAGAAATAACGTTTGATCGAGTGATGATATTGTTGTGTATTCTCTCTCTACGGAGGTCAAGAAATCGATACCTTAGTCTCAACTCTTCGCCAGCATCTTCTTCGGAGTTTACTTGAAGAGGAACTAAATCAGCCGATGACTGGATTTCAAATGTATCTATACGAAGCTCGATGTGACCAGTCGGAATTTTAGGGTTAATTGTTTCTTCATCCCGGCGCAAAACTTGTCCCGTGATCGTTACCACGCTTTCAACTCTGACTTTTTCTACATCTGAGAAAGATTTATCCTCAATATCTACAACGCATTGAGTAATACCGAAGTGATCTCGCAAATCTAAAAATACAAGTTGCCCGTGATCTCTTCTTCGATGTATCCAGCCTGATAATCGTGCTGTTTCACCAACATTTTCGGGCCTTAGTTCATTGCAGTTATGGGTTCTGTAGCGATGCATGGTCTCCACCTTGGTAAAAGTATCCCAACCGACTATCTCCTTAAGCGTTAAGTAACGCGACGGCACTGATGTAACAAGAGAAAATCCGCATTTTAGACCAATTTTGTTAACACAAAGGAGTTTGTCTTTTTTAATGCTGTCTGTTTTTTGTGCCTAGACTGGAATAAGCGGTGCATTTAATTTTGAGCCAGGCACAATAATCCCGCCTCTATCTCCAATATCTATCTTCCCATATCTTTCCTCAAACACTTGAGGAAGCGGACGTGCATTGGGGACCGCAAGCCACAACCTAAGTAAATGTCTTTTTTTAGCTTCATCTTCCCAATCTATATAATCGGTTCGATCGTGCAACATTGTATGATTATGAACCAGCTGTATATCTCCGGGTTCGAAAGTCATTTTAAAATTTAAGCGTGGGTCGTTTGCCAAGGTATCAAAAAACTCTAAAGCTTCGAGTTTTTTACCTTCTATCGTCGGAACATCATCAAAACGTTGCGCGGAGTTAATATACCGCCGCGCATAAATTACGGATAGATAGCCCTCAAAGTAATTGAATACCGGTATTTCAAAATACGGTTTCTTACCGGCAGGTACTTCTCCTCGCCTGTCTGTAGCAAAAGGTTGAAATAACAGTTCTAAAAGATCGGGGCGTTGCTCGTACATTTCATTGTAAATCGTCATAGAACTTACCAAGGCGGATTCCCCGCCAGACTTCGCAGTCTTTAGGCAAAGTAATGCAACCATATCACACGAGTCGGTATGAAAAGTCTGTCTTTCCGTAGTTTGGTATATCCTTGCTGAAGGATCATTAACTGCATCACGCCCTAAATCTCTGACGTGCCCCAAAACATGCCCGCTTGCATTCTGAGAGCGGGCACTTCCAAAATAGGTCCCTATCCCAAAGTATGCTTTCGCAGACTGTTCTATTGACCAATCTTCAACTGGGAGTCCTCGGATCAAGGCAAACCCTCGGCCATTCATTACATCATCACTAATCCTGCGTAATTTGCTTTCTAACGACGCGAGGGGAAAATTATTTCTTTTTATTGCAGCCACGTCAGTATTCTTAACAAGTTTAAGTGCGCTCTCAATCTCCTTTATATCTTGATTTGTAAGAGTATAAATCCACTCGTTGGATGACTTTATTTCTTGGCCATACCAATTTTGAGGGCCTTCTATTTTCTCTGGTAGCTTAAACTTCATTTTAGTAGCTCCACAATGCTCAGCTGGTGCCTTGTTTATTAAATTTGTTAGTCAACAAGTGCTTGATATACAAGTACTCTTAATTCCCGTCTGATAGGATAACATGAAGAAGGTATCAACTGCGTCATAAAAACAACAGACAGCTCTTCTTTGGGGTCAATCCAGAAAGCGGTACTCGCCATCCCCCCCCCAAGTGAACTCTCCCTCAGAACCCAAAATCTGTGCTTTGACTGGGTCTAAGAGAATTGCCCCGCCCAGACCAAAGCCTATCCCTTCCATAGGCATTTCACTAAAAGTTGGTTGTCCCATAGATGCCATATCACCCGACAAATGGTTCCTCAACATGAGTTCCACAGTTTTGCGTCCCAATATTTGCGCATCGTTATAGCGACCGCCGCATCGAATCATTTCTAGAAAAACTAGATAGTCGCGCATAGAGGAAATTAATCCTCCTCCACCCGAGTACATGTTAACAGGTTTACAAAACCTGCTACTTCTCGAACATTCTAATAATTTTAAGGACTCGCTTTTTGTTCGCGTGTACAGGGAACAAAATTTTTTAACCTTGTTTATGGGAACTTCAAAAAATGTATCGTTCATATTGAGAGGTTTAAATATTAGCTCGTCAAACACTTGTAAAAGTGTTTTTCCGGTTACTACTTCAATTACGTACCCTAATACGTCCGTTGAGACACCGTAACGCCACTGACTTCCAGGTTGAAAACAAAGGGGTATTGAAGCGAGGCGACGGACAGTATCACCCAAATTTGCTTGCAAGTTTCCAAAATCAATTTTTCCACTTCGCATTAACTGTCCAACCGGTCCCGGATCAAATGCACCATAAGTAAGTCCCGAGGTATGGTTCATAAGTTGACGTATCGTCATGGGCGTTTCAGCTTCTACACTATTGATTGAATCCTTTCTTCCGGAAATGAATACCCTGGCATCCCTAAACTCATTGACAAACTTATCTACCGGGTCATCTAATTGAAACGCTCCTTTTTCATACAAGACGAGAGCCGCTACTGTTGTGACGAGTTTTGTCATAGAATATATTCGATATATGCCATCTTCTACGACGGGAGAACCTTCCTCAATGTCCCGAACCCCATAGAAATTGTTGTAAGCTAATTGACCCTTTCTTAAAACTGCTACATGGGCAAATGGTAGTTTTTTTTCATCAACATATCTTTTAAGCCACGGTGAAATACGCGTTAATCTTGCCGGACAGAAACCAACTGACCCATGTTTGAATTCCTCGCTTAAAAACTCCGCTGCCATATTGATTTTATTTCCCAAGCTAATCTTTCAAATTTTCCTCAATAAAAGCTCTCGGTAGCTCTAAGGCAAGATAAAAATGAGCAGCACAATGTTGATTTCGAACAATTTGTCACAGCCACCCCTTGCTTTTTTTATTCTGATGGCTATTTTTCGCCATCATTATTCAATGAATTTCTTTTTAATTTTGATGTTAAAGGACCGATACACTGGTTACTCACCTCAAAGGTCCATCCATTATAAAGTTATGAGTGTCAAAACCAAGAATTGAAGATGTTTGGATTAAATTTAAAAGACGTAAGGAAAAATGAAAAAATCATATAAAGACGATAATTTCGGGTCCCGGATGGCTAATGCGGCAAAGGCAAGGGAGGCTGTTTTAGCGAGAATTAAAGCGCAACCCGGCCCAGGGGATCCAGCTTTCGAGAAAAGGCAGGCGGAACGGAAAGCAGCGGCGGAAGCTAGAGCAACCCGCCTAGCAAAGAAAAAGGCTGAAAAGGAGGAACGGCTTGCAAGAGAAGCGGCAGAAAGGGAAGCTCGAATTGAAGCACAAAAAGAAGAAGAGCGCCGTATAGCAGATGAAGCCGTGGCTTTACTGGCCGCGCAAAAAGCCGCAAGAGACGCAAAATATGCAGCGAGGAAAGCTAGAAAGGGTAAGAAGTCGAGAAGCCGATAGCTGCCTAGTTACCGGCGCCTGAAGCACCAGAACCGAGTGGAGAACCATTTCTCCATGTGTTAGAGCTCTTGCACCTAGGACATATTCTTTCACCAGCCCACTGACTGTGAAAAGTCGTCTCGCACCTTAAACATCTTCTGACCTTAGGAACATCAACGCGCGGCTCTTCAATTGGGATTTCGTTGGCTGGAGTACTGGGCATTATAATTCCTTCAAACCTTTTAACAAAAGCGAAGCAAGCTAGGATACAACAAAAGTTGCTTTCGCAATGAGCTAGTTAAGCACTAAATTGCAGGATACGTTAGGACAGCTACCGATGTAGCGTCTTCGCTCGTGCCCCGAGGATATTAGGCAGAGCGACAACTTACTCTACAAAAAACAGGCCGCACCATTGCATAGATTTTTTAAGTAATCAATTACATAATTAAAGTGATTTTTAAAAAAGCAGTACTAATTAATCTGTTTTTCTAAGAGGTTGGACAGCCTCAGGAAATTAAACAAGAGATCTATCAGATAGCGTGGCTAGCTAATCTTCGGGTGTGATGAGATAATAAAACAAATCATTGCTCAGAAGGAGATACCTCCGCCAACTCTTATCTCACCAACTAATGTTCCTGACCAATTACGGATATTCTTTACGCCGAATTTTTTTATTTTTTTGACGCTCTCATCATTTAATATGTTCAGCTTACGCAAGACATGCAACATCACGACAGATGCAGCTCTGCCCGCCCCATCGTCAACTTTGATGCAGACCCCCAGCCCAAGACTATTAATCGCAGCTGTGTAAACACCTTCTGCTCCCCCCTTGACCACGGCTTTATCAGCTGTTTCTGCCTGGATTAAAGTATTTATCTTGTTTGTGCCCGAAATCATTATTGGGTTTTGGCCGCATGCCTCTCGAATTTGAATGCATGCTTCTTTCTCGGACTGGCATAAGATATCAGGGTCAGCAAATTTCGCCATTGCAAGAGCCACAGACTTTACTGGAATTCCAAAAACAGGTATTCCGCACCCATCTAAACCTCTCGCAGTTTTAGAAAGATCCAAATTACCGAGGCTACTCATAAGCCTTATCAGATCTGATTGAACAGGATGATCAGCTTTGGTATATCCTAATGTAGGTTGTTTGTTATGTATCGCAGTTGAGAGCATACCAGCGTGCTTTCCGGAACAATTATTGTGCAAAGATAAGGGATTTTTTCCCGATTGAATCAACTTTTCGGCCGTTTCTTGATCAGATGGCATCTGCGGCCCACATTCTAAATTTGTAGCGTCCAACCCCAATCGTTTTAACCAACTGGCAACTTTTTCAGTATGGACCCTCTCACCAGAATGAGAGGCACAGCAGAGCGCTAATTCAGCACTACTCATTTTCAGCGCGGCAGCCGCACCTGAGGCAACAACTGGGATGGCTTGAAGTGGTTTTATTGCAGATCGTGGATATATAGGTCGTTCATGATCTCCCCAACTTTTGTATATTGATCCCCTTGAGTCTGATATAACACAAATTCCTCTGTGAATACTCTCAACCATCCCACCTCGCGTCACCTCTATTAAAATAGGCGCACTTCTGTTTTCCGGGAAATCGACAGCATGCGAAACACCTGCTTCTAATTCGCTCACCATGAGCCCTAACCTTTTTTGAATAAAAGAAAAACCATCCTTGCATCAAGAGGTAGATATGTGCAACACCTGAAGTCATGAGAGGATATTTTGGGATAGGTGTCGAAGGAATTAGCAAGGAAAGCAATTTCGGGGCTGTTGCTAGAACAGCTCATGCTTTTGGCGCCAATTTTATCTTCACTGTGTCCGAGGCAATCGATCTTAACAGGGTGAATTCAGTAGATACTTCAAGTGCTTACAAGAACACACCATTTTATTCATTTGATAGCCCAGAAAAATTACTCTTACCAAAGGAATGCAAACTAGTTGGAGTAGAGATTACCGAAGATGCTATTGAGCTCCCCAGCTTCCACCATCCAAGATGTGCAGCGTATATTTTAGGGCCTGAGCGAGGAATTTTATCTGACCCCGTACTCGACCGATGCGACTATACAGTAAAAATTCCCATGAAATTTTCGATCAATGTTGGATTAGCAGGCGCGCTTATAATGTACGATAGACTATTGAGCATGGGTAGGTTTTCTCCGCGGCCTCACCGACCAGGTGGACCAACAACCTCGTTACCCACTCCAGTTTTTGGCGCACCTGCTTGGGTTCGCAAAAAGCAAAGAAGGCCTAGATAAGGTACCGACTTTCCACCCAAACTAATTCGTTTAGATCATAAACAGAGATTTCAGATGGTAAAGTTCAAAACTCTATTCAATAACATCGATACCGAGGAAAGGATATCAAAACGACTAGCTCGTGCAGGGCTATGTTCGCGTCGGGAAGCGGAAAGATGGATTAATGCCGGGCGAGTCTCTATCGATAACGAGGTAATCAATACCCCGGCTATAAATGTTTCCAATAAAAATTTAATTTTAGTCGATGGAAAGCCTATTCCTCGAAAGGACAAAACTAAACTTTGGCGTTATTACAAGCCACGCGGTCAAATAACGTCTAATAAAGATACGGAGGGCAGGACAACAATTTTTGAAAATTTACCGAATGGAATGCCGAGAGTAGTCTCGGTGGGACGACTTGACCTAGATTCTGAGGGACTTATCCTTCTAACAAATAATGGAGAGTTAGCGCATTTATTAGAGGCCCCATCTACTAATTGGTTGCGGCAATATAAGGTGCGAGTTTATGGAAGACCACAGATAAGTGGTTTCGATAAACTTAGACTTGGAGTAACCTTAGAAGGTATAAAATACAAGCCCATAGAGATAGAGATCGAAAGACAAACTGGCAGCAACGCTTGGCTAAATATTGCATTACGCGAGGGGAAAAATCGAGAGATACGCAAATTAATGGACTCAATCGACTTACAGGTGAATAGATTAATCCGTGTGGCTTTTGGACCATTCCAACTGGGTAACTTGCCTGCCGGAGCAGTGGAGGAGGTGCCCATGAACAAATTGAAAGAGCAACTTTCTATTTTTAAAGAAAGTCAAAACAAAAATATAAGAGTTATGCGAGGCAAAAATGCGCATCATATCCGGAGAAAGGCGCGGAGCAAAGCTTCTAACACCTAAAGGCACCCACACCCGGCCAACTCGCGGCAGAGTGAAAGAAGCGCTCTTCAACATCCTATCCGGCCATCAGTTTATTAACATTATTACGCAAAGAATTGTTATAGATGCGTTTGCAGGAAGTGGTGCCTTGGGCCTAGAGGCGATATCAAGAGGTGCCGCTCTTTCAATTTTTATCGAAAACGACCAAAATGCAATAAAAACGCTTGAACAGAACATCCGTAAGTTAGACTACCACCACAGAGCAAGAATAATTCGTGCCGACGCCTGTACAATAGATATCCCCGCAACAGAAGAAGCAGGGCTGGTGATTATGGATCCACCTTACGAACTAGGTTTGGCTTACCCTTGCATGGAAGCATTAGAAAAGAGGGGATGGATTGGTGACGAGACGATCCTAGTACTTGAACATGGATCAACTAAAGAAGCAGATCATCCATCCTGGTTGGAGTGTTTTAAAATACAGAAATACGGCGCAACACACCTATTTTTTTACAGAAAAAAAGGTAGAATTTGATGTTCGCAGAATACTTCAATGCAGTAAACAAATGACTTGTCAGTAATCGTTTCTTAGCCAATCTTCTATTAAACAACGGGCGATTGAATCTTTCCGAGGTAAAGACTTACCGAGTTTTGAAAATTGACTAACCTCGTCCCTAGTAAACCACTGGACATCCTCGACCTCTTCGTCATTCCGACGAATTTCCGTCGATCTAGCTTTCGCATAGAATCCAAGCATTATGGATGCCGGGAAAGGCCATGGTTGCGAAGAGTGATAAGATACATCTTCCACCTCTATATTCGCTTCCTCAAAAACCTCGCGTGCTACCGCTTCCTCCAACGTCTCGCCTGGCTCTAAAAAACCCGCTAAAGTTGAGTACATGCCCTTCTTCCAAATGCTCTGACGTCCAAGCAATATGCGATCATCATCATATACTAACATGATAACAGCAGGATCAGTTCGAGGGAAAACCGGTTTTCTGCAAGTGATCTCTTTACAGTCAATTTGGTGTCCGGCTTTAGATATCGCTGTTTTACTACCGCAGACACCACAGAATTTATTATTTTGTTGCCAATAAAATATTGCTCGACAATAAGATAAAATACATGCATCAAAACGGTCCAGGATTGCCCCCACCTCGCGTAAATCTCGGAAAGAACTATCTTCCGGGAGCCCCTTATTAAGCTCAAATTCTTCAAAAGTGGAAATATCAACGCCAACGTACCGAAGAGCACCTTTTTGACCCAAAAAAACATATTGATCTGTGACTTCCAGGTTTGGTGGAATTTCTTCTAATTTCAATTTTACAGCACTGGGATAGCCCAAAGTCGTCTCGGAAATTAACGATTTGGATCGCCAATTAAAAACAAAACGAGTATTTGGATCATTTAATAGCTTCTTTTTCCAATTAGGTTCTTCTCTTTCGACTGATCTTCGATCAAGTCCACTAAAGCCGTATAGGTTCGGGAAACCGTTGAATAGATGAAAAGGATAATTATCGACCATTCCCCAACTATATATGATTAAAGTCATTTACTACAGATGAACAAAATATTTTTCTTGGTCCAACTAAACCTGATTAATTAAGATAGAGACAAAATAGATAATCACTTGAACTAGAGTCATTTTACTACTAATACTCTTTCGGTTTTTTATCGCAGATTTTTCTACTCTTTTTTCAGAATAAAAGGTGATTTCAATGTTGGGCGTTCTTGTAAAGGAGTTTACCGATTTCAAAAACTTAACCATAGAAAATTGCCCAAGGCCAGAAATGGGACCGCGCCAAGTTAGAATAAAGGTTCAAGCAGCTGGTGTTAGTTTTGCAACTAGTCTTGTTGTTGCAGGAAAATACCAAAGAAAACCCCCTCTACCATTTACTCCCGGCACTGAGTGCTCTGGGTACGTCACCGATGTTGGTCCAGACGTAACGGATTTGCAAATTGGCGATCGAGTTTGTGCTGTCCTAGACTGGGGAGGGCAAGCGGAAGAGGCCGTAGCCCACTCGAGTAATGTATTTAAAATACCCCATAGTTTACCATTCAATGAGGCAATATGCTTTACAAACTCATATCTGACATCATACGCAGCTTTAGTATGGCCACATCTGCTTAAAGTCAAAGAAGGTCAATTTGTTCTGGTCCACGGAGCAGCAGGGGGAGTAGGTATAGCTGCTATCGAAATTTCAAAAATTAAAGGAGCCACGGTTATTGCCACCGTGGGAAGCGAAGATAAGAGAAAAATAGCAGAGGGGCATGGAGCAGATTTCACTATAAACTATAATGATGGAGGTTTTAGAGAACAAGTTCTAGCACTCACTAACAATTTGGGTGCTAACATCGTTTATGATCCTGTCGGTGGAGATGTTTTTCATGAGTCACTAAGGTGCATCGCTCCCGAGGGTAAAATAATGCCTGTTGGGTTTGCAGCCGGCAGCATCCAGCAAATTCCAGCGAACATCCTTCTGGTAAAAAATATCACGGTTGTTGGTCTAAATTTAGGCTACTACTTCGGCTGGAGCCCTATAGATATGCGAGAGCATTTCTCAGAACAGATGAAAGAAAGTATGGCTGAATTGTTTAAATGGCAAACCGCGGGACTAATTAAGCCTCGTGTAAGCCACTGCTTTTCCATTCAGCAATTTCAAGAGGCGATGGAAACAGTACTTTCCAGAAAAGCTTTAGGCAGAGTTGCCCTTGTTTTTGATGAAGAAGCTAAACGATTAAAAATATCTTAATTTAGATTGGTAAATTTATGACATCGCCCCTTTTTGAAGAACTTGAACTCCGAGGACTGACTCTACCAAACCGAATTATTGTCGCGCCAATGTGCCAGTACAGCGGATCTAATGGCTCGCCAACCGACTGGCATTTAATACATTTAGGACAGTTGGCTCAATCTGGCGCTGGATTGCTTATCTTTGAGGCTACGGCAGTTGAGCCACGGGGCCGAATTACTCATGGATGCCTTGGATTATATGACGACAAAACAGAAACCGATATGGCTAATTTAGTGAGAGTTTGCAAACAATTTGGGAATACGCCACTCGCCATACAGTTAGGTCATGCCGGTCGAAAAGCTTCGGCTAGTCCGCCACATAAGGGCGGAAAACCTTTATCAGAAGGAGAAGAACCTTGGGAAACGATCGCCCCTTCTGATATTCCATTTGGCAACGAATGGCCCAGACCATTATCCATGACACGTGATATTATGGACGAAGTCATGCGTGCTCATATTGAAGCCGTACAACGTTGCGAGCGCATCGGTTTCGACGCTATCGAATTACATGGAGCACATGGCTATTTAGTAAGTTCATTTCTTTCACCAATAGCAAATCGCCGCGAAGACGAGTATGGAGGCGACATTATTAATAGGATGCGCTATCCATTAGAGTTATTCACCAAAATGCGTGATGCCTGGCCTGACAAGAAACCAATGGGCGTAAGGTTCAATGGAACAGATTGGGACGACCAGGGCCTTACTACCGAAGACGCCATAACATTTGGGAAAGCCCTAAAGAATGTAGGTTGCGATTTTTTTGATATCTCCGGGGGTGGCAACAGTATGGCAAGACCACAGGTCGGACCAGGTTATCAAGCACACCTTGCAAAGGCTGTGAAACATGCCACAAATGTTCCAACTATGGCAGTTGGAATGATAAGAGATCCAAGGTTAGCAGAAAAACTTATCGCCGATAGTTCATGCGATATGATAGCCCTAGCTAGAGGCCTTTTATATGAACCGCGTTGGCCATGGCGTGCTGCATTCGAATTAGGAGCAGACGTTTTTTATCCAGAAGCCTACAAGCGTGCTAACCCAAACCTTTGGCCAGAAGCTTTTTCGAACGAAGAGGGAAATAGACCGAACGCTGAAGACTGGGAAATAGGGGCTGCACCGCATATAATGGTGCCAAAAAATTAAGTGCTAGACGAATATATTGTTTGCAACCAATATGTAAGTAATCCACACGAGTAAACATAGAGTGGGTTGTCGGTTAGCGTATTTCCACCATTAGACTTACTGGAATTATTTTGCCTCTAACTCATTTAACCATATTGGCGTTAATCCAAGGCTTAACCGAATTTTTACCAATTTCTTCTTCGGGACACCTTATAATTTTCCCTAAATTACTAGATTGGCAAGATCAAGGAATTATAATCGATGTTGCCGTCCATGCTGGCTCCCTGCTAGCTGTTCTGATCTTTCTGTGGCGAGATATTGGGCGAATTTTACTGGAACTGACCCATCTAGCGAGGCCTGGGCGATCTAGCGCCCATCCTCTCCTTTACTTATTAATGATTGCCTCCGTCCCTTTGATAGTAGTTGGATTCTTAGTTTCAACTGTAATGCATGACCTCACCAGGAGCATCGAAGTAATAGGTTGGGCAACCATTTTATTCGGTATTTTACTCGGGTTTTCCGATAGAATGGGTATGACGCTTAATAAATTTCAACATATGAAGTATTTCGACGCCTTTTTAATTGGCCTTGCTCAAATACTTGCATTAATCCCTGGAGCTAGTCGAGCTGGAGTGACAATTACAGCGGCTCGTTTTTTAGGGTACGAAAGAGCTTCGGCGGCACGCTTTTCATTATTATTAGCAATCCCGGCCATTTTGGGTGCTAGCGTTTTAAAAGGCCTCGATATATTCTTTTCCGATAACGTCAATCTCGGAATTGATTTCTTGATTGCGGCTGGCATTTCATTTTGTGCCGCACTTGCGTCAATTTCAATCATGATGAAGTGGCTAAATAGAGCTGGATTTATGCCTTTTGTAGTATACCGGATAATTATGGGAGCTTTATTGCTTGCATGGGTATATCTATGAGCTGGTGGTCAAACGAGATCGATTATATCTGCCACCTGGCCTAAAACGATCCAAGTATGTTGGTAGGACCGCCTCACACGACGTAGGAGAAATGCCAAGATCCTGCAGTGTTAATGCGTCTTGCGATACTATATTGTCTGTCTTTAACAATTGGACTTGATCCCGAGTAAGCGGAGGATTGGGTAAAATTTCTAAAAACTTTGCCTGCAGGCTAGCTAGAAAAAAGGGAATATTAACAAGCGCTCGTTTTCTTAGTGTGTGCTTCTCCAACAATTCTAACAGTTCTCTAAATGAATAAATCGACGGTCCTCCTAATTCATAGTCGTTCCCAACTTTTGCGCTATCCTCTAATGCAACCATTATGGCTGACGCTACATCCTGTA
>CACHDV010000043.1 GCA_902578675.1 uncultured Alphaproteobacteria bacterium | reverse complement strand
ATTGTTTGTTAGCGGTGTTTAAACCATCCTATATATTAAAAGGTAGTTCGGATATTTGCCTTTGCAGGAAAGATAGACGATATGGAATTTTCCAATCTTCTTACCAAAATGACCCAGGCGATATGCCAGGAAAGACCAATAGATGTAGCAGCGTGTTTTTGCGAAGACGGCGAATATCACGATGTTTTTTATGGCCAGTTCGTTGGTAGAAAGAGTATTATTGATCTTATAGAAAATTATTTTTATCGGGACGCGCGTGAGTTCAGATGGGATCTTTACGATCCAGTATCAACAGGGTCTATTGGATATTGCCGATATATCTTTAGTTTTGAGTCGAAGTTGGAGGCTGCGGCCGGGAGACGGGTGGCATTTGAGGGGATAGCAAATGTCAAAATTAAAAACGGATTAATTTATCAGTATTCAGAGGTCGCTGATACTTTCCCGGCGCTACAACGGCTTGGGTTTACCTCTGATAGAATTGGAAAAATGGCCTCAAAAGCAGCCAGTAGGTTAGAAAATCGAAAGGAATTATCGGGTCACCTCTGAAATACAAGCTTGTGCAAAATATTTACTAAGTTAGATATACCTCATTTCAGCAAACAGATAAGTAGAGGCGAACAACATGTATGCTGTTTTATTTCAAAAGCCCGGCTTTTTGAGCTTTTTGTGAAAGTCTTTCCGTTGACTTAACACTATCAGTAATAAATCGCTCGTGTGTACCATGTCCAACTAAGTCAAAGTCATCGTTTACTGTAATCTCAAAAACCACGCGCCGACGGTCAAGGTTTTTTAGTAATACTGAAATTTCAACAGACATACCCAAAAGTGTTGCGCCGACATGCGAGATGTTTACTTGGGTTCCGACAGAGTCTTCATTCGCGTCTGCATGCTCAAGTATGTAGTCTTTGCATGTCCGCTCGATATCCCGAATCATCTCTGGCGTTGCATAGACATCAAAATTCCCTTCAGCAACGGAAATTGTTTTGCTAGCGTCGATTTTAAATCTTCGGGTTGTTTTATTGCCTACTTTAAATGTTTCTTTCATCAGAATTTCCATTGCCAGTTAAATAATTAGATGAGAGGAGCTTGGTCCCTCAGATTAAAAAAAGTTTACGGAAGATATGCAAAATACCTTTATCTTTTTTCTAATTTTTCCCATTCGTTAGTAATCAGCTTCATAGTAGCTTCAGCAAGGGTTAGTTTTGTATCCAAAGAGCAATAAGCCAAGGTTCCAAACCAAACTAAATTCTTATTCAAATCGATGATCGGGACTTTGTCGAAATTTTCACTGGCTGCTGTCGTTTTGTTGACCTCGTCAATGAAACTGATAACCCAATTTGTGATGTCTTTCTTAGCTGTCTCATGGTGTTGCCACGAGATAACATCAAAGCAAAGTGTCGCCCCAACACCTTTTTTGATTGAAGGGATAGTTTCGCAATATGACACCGAGCTCCCAATAATCATCGCAAGGAAAAATGCAGATACGAAATGCCGTTTAATATTTAGTGAATAGTGAAAAAATAATCTCATTTGGTCATTTTTTTGGGTTTTTAAAAGGTTTTTCCTCGGTCGGCCCGTCTGCCTTCACCCAGGCACTAAAACCGCCTGCCATGTGAGCAACTGGTTTCAATCCCATATTCTGCACAGTTTGTGCCGCTAAAGCGGATCGCATACCGCCAGCGCAGAAGAATATATACTTCTTTCCAGATCCAAAGTCTTTTCTATAGTAGGGGCTATCTGGATCTACCCAGAACTCTAACATTCCTCTTGGCGCGTGAATTGAACCTGGTATAGCGCCATCGCGCCACAATTCTCTTATGTCCCTTATGTCAACTAGAACAATTCCCTCATTTTTATGAACGCTTAAAACGTCTTCAACGCTTAGCGTTTCTATTTCATTTTCCGCTGCCTCACAAAGTTCCTTTATACCTTTTATTATCATTGGGTTTTTTCCTCAAATATTTTGATCTAATTTCTCAATTGCCTACAATTTCTTTTGATAGGGCTTTTTTTAATGGATATAACAGTGCAAGCAGAGCGAGCGTAATAACGGTTAACGTTATAAGCGCGTATGAGAAACCGCCCGTCGCGTCATGAACTAACCCTATTGCTACGGGTCCTGATACCCCTCCAATTTCCGCCGCCGTAAAAAAAAGTCCACCGGCCGTTCCTGCTCTCTTTGGCCCAACATTTGGAATTTCGACCAATAATAAAAGCGCAACGGTCATCATGGCGCCTCGGGCTATCCCTTGAAGCACCAAGCCTGTTAGCATAACCGGTCCGGGGGCGATTTGTAGAAGTAACGTTGCAACACAACTGGAAAATATGAGTAGCGCTAAAATTATAATTCTTTTCTCTGGTGTTGCGTATCTTGGTATTAAAAGAGCACTGAGGACGCTAACTGCAGTCGGAATTGACGCCCAATAACCCGCTGAAGCAGCAGATAATCCGTGCGCTCTAATTATTTCTGGAAGCCAATTATTTAAGCCATGGTTTATGAAAAATATACCAATACTTAGAGCTAAAACCAACTGGACACTTGGGATGGTGGCGAGGCGCTTAAACGTTTTGGGGATGGAATCTCTGGTTGTTTCAGAGACGGAACTTTTGATGATTTCGCCTGCGGCATTTTGAGATAAGAGCAACCACAGCAAACCGGAAAAAAGAGTAAAGAAACCATAGGCACACATAACCAGCCGCCAGTTCTCATCAAAAAATGGTAATAATACGCTATTGGTGGTTGAGGCTGCTATCACGCCGCCTAGACCGGGACCCGTTATATAAATTCCCATCGCCAGGCCTCGATTTTTTCCTTGAAATAAAAGTGCAATAACTTTTGGAGCGCCAATTGAAATTAAAGGGCCGCCGAGTCCAAAAATAGCAACTGCAAGGAAAAGTGTTAAATGAGTATCGGCTGCGCTTCGCAATAAACCTGAAAGGCCCATTATTAATGCGGCGATTAATAGACCGCGTCGAGGCCCAATACGGTCAATTAAGAAACCGCAGGGAAGGGCTGCAACAATATATACTAAGGGCCAGGCTCCTAATACTGTGCCCATCTCACCAAAAGTCATATTTAGGTCGTCTGTTATCGGCGTGACCAGTGGGCCTAGAGCTGCAACGGTTAGGCCAAAACTAAAATAGATCAACCATACGCCACATAAAACAACCCACCGGTAAGGCCCTTTAGGTTCATCAGTTGCCATAAAGTGCATCATCTGTGTTTGTCCAAGGTCAGTTGTCCAAGTAGCAAATCCTTAGCGAAGTCGTTGCAAGTTCTGCAAGTTCAAAGCTAACTCAAGCTATACGGCGAAATATAAACACTTTTTGAGATAGGATTGTAACAAAAGGGTAACTTTTTAATAGTGCTATAGTCGCAATAGTATAACGTATCAGTTAATAGTAATTCTAGGAAAATTAGTTATGAAAAACTTTATTGCGACACACGAGTTTAAATCTGCGGAACTTCGAGAACAGTATTTTCAAGCCTTTTCCCAAATGTCCGAAGAGGATATCAGCGCAGCTGTCAATGGTGACAAAGCCCAGTGTCAAATGAATTGGGCCAATGGCATGAGTTCCATGAGAATGTTCTGCTGGTGGAAAGCGGAAAGCGGGGAAGCAATAATCGAGCAGCTTGGCGATATGAATAACTTTTTTGATACGGTCTGTGAAGAAATGGATAGCGTTGCTGACTTTCGTTAATACCCATAACGGAGTATCCGGTGTTGGATAATCATGATGGGGGCTGCCTTTGCGGAAAAGTTCGATATACGGTGTACGGGCAGCCTGTTAGGGCCGGCGTTTGCCATTGTAGGTATTGTCAACTAAGAGCAGGAAGTGCCTTCGGTACTCTGGTTTATTTTTCACTGGAGAAATTGCAATTACGCTCAGGGAAATTATCCGAGTATCGTTTCAGAACTGAGATGGGTAGGACATGGAAAAATGAATTTTGCAGCACCTGTGGTACTACGTTATTTATGTATTTAGAGGCATGGCCTGGTGACGTTGGGGTTGCTGGAGGAACATTTGATCCTCCTACTTTTTGGTTTAAACTTTCAGGAGAAGTATTTAAGAGATCGAAAGCGCATTTTGTAGGCGACATTGAAGCGCCGCGAAAAATGGAAACGTGGTTTAACTATGAGGCACGAGGCACGGAGAGTTGTCATTTAGATGGTAGCCGTAATGCGCTAATTGAGCCTGGTGCTGATAAGGAAAGTTAAAGGTTATGACAGATCAATTTGAGCCGAATGAGGAAGATTTTTCCATAATTAAGTCCATTGCTGAAAGTGACATGGACCGACCAGTTCTGATGCTTAATCTTAATCGGTATTTTGAATCTGTGAGTTTTCCCGATGGCAAACTTTATAAATCTTATATGGATGTTCTTTCGAAGTTATTAGAGAGCCTTGGCGGTAAAATTCTATGGCAAATGCCCTCGTATGGTCAGCCGCTTGGTGGAGAAAAACTCCATGAGATTATAGCAATTTGGTATCCGTCACATGAAGCCTTTTTATCGTTAAGAAAGATGCCGCTTTCTGAAGAAAACTTTAAGCTTCGAGCCATGTGCGTGGAGCATGCAGTGTTGCACAGATGTCCTGGGGATCTCTTTCTAGATTAATTACCATTAGCCTAATTTAAGTTTAAAAATACTTAGATTTATACTGCAGACAATTTAAACGCTGTCCAAAAAAGTTATTATGGGTTGCTTAACCATTATAGCTTGCTAAATAGCCAAACGTTCTGGAGAATTAAACAAATCAAAGAAAACTTGTTTTGATGGTGCGGTCCCTATCACAAAGCTTGTTTGTGGTTCGCCTGAGTTTTTAAAAGCCTTGAAGTTAATACCCTCTTCTTGTCTTAGGTCTTCAAGTTCATTAAACAAAGCTAACCACTTATCAAAGTCTTTTACATTGGCTTCAATGATTACGGTGATAGACATGGTATTCTCGCTTTCTAATCAATGTTCAAGAAAAATATATTATCTGAGTACTGTTCAAAGGAAACGAAATAATGACGATCTTCCCACAGCATGAATTACATCGGGCAGCAGGAAACCTAGCCAAGAATAACGTCAATCCTGGCGAAGATGTCCTTATCGTAACAAGTTCAGATCAAGACGCGAGGTTAGTTGATTCATTAACGGCAGCAGTATCCGGAAATAATCCTAAAACTGTTTCCACTATAGTGATTGCTTGCCCGGAAACACTTAAAAACTTTCGTCATCCTGATCCCGTGTTGGCAGCCGTAGAACATGCAGACCTCACTATTGTTGCAACGACTATTAATTTCCCACGAGCTTATGATGACTTAAGCGAAGTTGTTTATAAATCGGGAAAACGACAGGTCCTCATTAACAATGCGCCTTTAGAGGATTTTGTCAGGGGCGCTTCGCTTGCAGACCCTGTAGCCTTAGACGCGGATACAAGAAAACTTGCAAGGCGGATTTCAGGTGCGAAAAAAATACGTGTTACTTCCAGTAATGGGACGGATCTATGCATGGATATCTGCCGACCATGCATATCCTTGACTGGGTTTGCCGATAGGGAGATGGGATTTGGATCTTTCCCCAGTGGTGAAGCTATGTTGGTGCCAGAGGAAGACACGGCTGATGGAACCTTTGTGGCCGACTCGTTTGGTCAAGTAGTTTACATAGATGGTTCTGGTCCGCAAATTGGGCTTATAAGTGAACCTATAGAAATGCATTTTGCCAAAGGGAATTTAGTTGAGATTAATTCGGGTAGAGATAGTCATAAACTCAAAGAAATCATCAAGGCGGGAGACAAAAATGTGATCAGGTTAGCGGAACTAGGTATTGGCACCAATCCAATGGCCAGAGAAATCGGACATGTTGAGAATAAGTTTAGAAAAGGAACGGCCCACATAGCTCTTGGCGATAATCATTTGATTGGGTGGGGTGCGGTAAAAAAGTATGGTGGGCAAATTATCAGCAATAGGCATATTGATTTGGTTGCAAATAACATTGCTCTTCAACTGGATGCGAAAGTTGTTGAGTTCTAGAAGAGATTTGGACGCTGCCGTGTTCCAAGCGGGAATTGACCACATGTCGTTTTTCTATTCAGTAAGCTCGAATTGAACCTCATTACGACGCAGGAATGGGAGTGTCCATGGCGGGTTATAGAAGGCATATTTTGCGTTGCCAACCTTGGAATAGCTAGACCCATTCATATATTTTCCGAGTTCATTCGTATGCTTAGTAAGGTTTTCCTCCGTGCTCCTGCCGGAGAAAGTTATCACCGCATAGCGTTTAGAAGGTATCTGGATTATTTTTATTCTATCATTTATTGGATTTGGAATAGTATCTATCGAAAACTTCGACGGCATTATAAAGCTAGTAGCCCATTCTGCATCCGTTTTTTCCTGCTGAACTGGTGCAGTCATCGCAATCTTAATCCCCTCCTGCTGCGTTATTGGACCATTTATTGAAAGTCGATTCTCTCCCTCGTTATTACCAAAAATGAAATCTGCTAATATTCTAAATCCATCACTGATCGAAGCCTGACGGGAGCCGGCGGTCTTTACCTCCGCGATGATCAATGGAGGATATTGTCTGATTTCTATATTTTGTTCTTTCTTTAATATTTTGTAGGCGGGAACCTCGACGTTACTCATAATTGGTCCTATCATAGCAGCGCCAAAAGCTAAAACGCTGAGTAGTAAGATTGTTGTCACAAATTTTTTTTTTTTCATCTTTGAAAGATATTTCGCATTGGCTTTTTCATGTTTAAAGGACGACCGTTCATAAACTTTTACGTGCACCCAGCCCAGGATCAGATAGAGGAGCAGACACTCTGTCGATCGGTTTACTTTACTCTCGATATTCTAAACAAACCACCTTCTTGTTCGTCATTTAAAATGAGAATGCTACCGTCCTTTAAAACTTCAACATCCCGTACCCTTCCAACTACGTTCTTCAAGATGCTGGTTTCAGATATGGGGTAACCGTTTTTTCCCATGCTCACGACGAACAAGCGCATAAACTTGAGACTTCCAATTAAAAGTTTTCCGCGTAGCTCTGGGAACATGTTTCCATAATAAAAAGCCATCCCAGAGGGTGCTATGCTTGGTGTCCATTTCCAAACAGGGTCGGTAAAACCTTTTGGAGAATAGTTAAGGCCGATGTCGCCGCCGATATATTCTTTTCCATACGACACTTTAGGCCAACCGTAATTGTTTCCATAAGAAATGATGTTTATTTCATCACCGCCGCGCGGGCCGTGTTCGTGCGACCAAAGCTCCCCGGTTCGATCGTTAAATACCAGGCCTTGCGGGTTTCGGTGACCTATTGAATAGATCTCTTTTGCCCAGTTTTTATTTAGAGAACGTGGTGTTCTGGCCGGGGGTAAACTTATATGAATTATCGTTCCTGAGTGGTTTCTAGGGTTCTGCGCGTTGTTTCTCTCACCTCTATCTCCTACCGAAGCATAGAGAATGTTGTCCTTTATAGCTAACCGACAACCAAAATGGACACCACTTCTGGATGGTTTATTTGATACGAATATATCTGAACCGTTCAGTAATCTATCACCATCTAATGTTGCTCGAAAAACAGCCGTGCTGCTTTCGGATGAAGAAACGGGTTTGGAGTAGCAAAGGAATACGACAATTTCGTCCCCGATTTTTTGGGACGTCACATCCAGTAAGCCACCCTGCCGGTATTCGACGACATTCGGAGTGTTAAATATCTTTTTACTGATTTGAGTAGACGTATTAATGAGATAAAGTGAACCAGATCGGGTAGTAACCAATACGCTCTGGCCGGCTACCGTTGTTAATCCCCACGGATGTTTTAACGTGGGCCCGATCCGTGTTATGCTGATTTCCGATGCTAATACCTCGCAGCTAGTTGTCACTAACATAATGTAGAAAAGTGTGTGCAGCGATGCTTTTATTTTCAACCAGTATAGTTGTCGCGAGTTTAACATTGAAAATACCTAACAATACTAACCTACAGCAGAAATGCTATTTCGGCACGGATTAGAGGCGACGACGTCTAAACGATTTTATGAAGGTCGTTTTTTTTGTTCCCGAATTTTGTCCCATTCGGCATCTATCATACGCATTGTTGCCTTAACAAGTGGCTGTTTAGGATCTAATCCACAGTATAAGAGGGTGGCGAACCATTGCAACTCCGGACTAAGTGCGACCTTTTCTTTAGGGGATCGTTTCGAAGACATTTCCTCATTCACCTCATCAACGAACTTTTGAACCCACATCCTTATGTCTTTTTGAGCTGCAGGGTTTTCTTGATAAGCAAGTATGTACGAACATTGGACAGCGCCCACGCCTAAATTCGTACTGCCTGAGTGATATGCTGATGCGGGAAAAGCTGTAAAGGATAACATTAATGAGAAGGCAAATAGATGCTGTTTTAAGAATGCTAAGCTTTTCATAGATGTGACCCAAAGTTGTTGAAATTATCTAAATTACGGTTAACCGAAGTAATTGGATTACAAATAAGAATTTCAATGCTTGAACAGGAGTAGAAACGGATTACTTCTGAGACGGGGGTTCTGATGATGAAAGAAATTTTGGACTGCGACAATTGGATTAGCTGGCGTAGGCGGAATGAGGACTTTGCTTTAAAGCTGGAGGACGGTGATCCTGTCGTAGTCACTATCTCACCCAACGGTCATGATGCAGCTGCCAGTATTCTATCTCGTCCGGGAGAGTGTAAACACGTCCCCGCGCACAATTGGTTCACCATTGAAAGCCTTGGAGCAAAAAGTGTCATTCATTACAAAGCTGACACTTCCGATGAAGAGATCGCCGAAGAAAACTGGTATCCGCGGCCACGTGAAGGAAATTTCATTGGATAGTGTTAAAATTAATGAAAATGCCAATAGATATGTGACAAAAGTGCGACCGGAACGCATTAAAATATTTCAAAGTCAAGTGATCTGCAGCCGACTGGAATTCGTATTAACCCAACTAAATAATTGTTAAAGCACTCATGTCGTGAGAATCCTTTTTATTATCGTCGGTCTCTTAATCGCAACAGGTTGTTCAACAATGACAGTTACCAATGTGTCTCAAAAAAAACCTGACTTAATCTTGGAACAGTATTTCCTTGGTAAAACCTTTGCATCTGGTATTTTTGAAGATCGCTTCGGGAATGTGAGGCGGCAGTTTACTGTAGATATTGACGGAACTTGGGACGGTAAAACGCTCACCTTAACTGAGGACTTTATTTTTGGTGATGGGGAGACGGAAACGCGTGTGTGGTCAATAGAGAAAATTGCACCTGCCTCTTATGTAGGGACTGCCGACGATGTTATCGGCTCAGCTAAAGGTATAGTTTCAGGGAACACGCTAAATTGGAAGTATGACATGAGATTAAAGGTTGGGGGAAGCAAAGTCAAAGTACACTTCGACGACTGGATGTTCCTTCAGCCAAACGGTGTTTTGATCAATAAAGCCACGGTTAGCAAATTAGGTTTGGATATTGGGCGGGTAACTATTGCTTTTACCAAAAAGGCGGACGCTGACTTTCTTTCTACCATTTCATCAACAAACAAAGAACCGCTAGTCGCGACTTTAGCCAGATGATTACGGTCTTTTTCGACGACAAATGCGGTCTATGTTCTAAAGAGATAGCGCACTATAAAAAAATAGCATCAAATGAATTTGAATGGATCCCGATAAGTGCCGACAAAGGACGTTTGCAAAAGCACGGAATAGATACCGTCGACGCCTTAAAGTTGCTTCATGTCGTCGATCACTTAGGAGTTGTCCACCAGGGTGTAGATTCATTTTTCGTTATTTGGCGCCATCTAAGGCGCTGGAGGTGGTTTGCAGCCATAGTCTCTTTGCCTTTGATACACCAAATATTAAGAAAATTATATGCTACCTTTGCTGCATGGCGCTTTAGACGTCTTTCTCACTGCAGAGCTTTGATAGATAATTGAGAACCATTCGGCGCTTTTTATGTTTAATGAATGAGAAATCAATCGCTGTGCAATTTGCTTAGACTGCGAAAATCGGCCTCTAGTTTCTTCCCACCAAAATCTACGTGTACAACGTTAATATCGTGGCGACGGCACCAGACCTGCAGACCGATATCTGTTAAACCGACATCCAGCATTGAATATTGTTGAAGAGACCTACTATCTGTAAGTCCAGCACAATATTCCTCATAGCACTGATTACAAACTAAATTTTCTGTTATGTTGTAAAGCAAGTTGCTATTTTTATCTTTATCCACGGGACGAGAGTCGCGTTATATGGATATAAGATCGGATCCTATCGCATAAACGATCAGAGCCATTTGTAAAAGGTTTAATATCACCGTGAGCCTGTGGGAAAGGTTAAATTTTTTTGCTGAGTCCAGATTGCCCGATAATTCTTCATCCCGCCATTGATTAATCTTAGGCAAAAGTATCTGTCGGACAAGGACGGTTGTAACAACGATAACAATGCACGCGGCAGTAGCTACCGATGTTAACTTACCTAAAAAACCAGCAATGAGGGCCAAAACAATAATAAAAAGATAATAGTTAGGAAATAATCGCCTCAGGACCACGCCAGATGTCTTTATATCCAAAGACGAAAAAATAGCTGGCGCAACAACAGCTGGAAAAAAAAACCATGCCGCCGAGAAGAAGTAGTAGTATATAAATTTGAATTACTTCACTCATCTAGTATCTCCTTTTGGTGGCATACGGCTAAGCACTGTTAACTAGATCACTATTGTGACTTGTTTTCTAGCTAGGCTAGCTTAACATTAGAAGAGATATTTGAGGACCAGATGTCTATTGTATAGCGAATGGAAATTAAGCGCTCTTATATTTTTTTTTGAGTTTCTTATTATAGCGAATGTTACTTGGATAAATATGAATAGACTATTCTATAGAATGAGCTTTCATTTCAATTTCAATAAACGTTAATGGTTGGTCCCCCGCATTGATAACATTATGTTCGACGCCGGCTTTTCTATAATAGGAGATTCCACTGGTGAGGCTAGCCCGTGTCTCGTTGCCATTTCCGTCCACTAATAAAAGCTCACCGTCAGTTTGTGGTACAACAACGTAATCCCACTCGTGACGATGAAAGGTAGTCTCAGCCCCGCTTTCGAAGGTGTACTCCGTTACGCGTACTCTTTCGTTGTCAACTTGAATGGTACTGCTGGCTTGTTCGCGATGAGCAATGGTCTTCATCTATTATCGTTCCTTTTCAGATCAATTTGTTTTTAATTTTACTTCCATATTAACAAAATAATATTCGTTGGCGATTTTATACTCGGAAACTTATACGAAAATTATTGCTAACAAGAGGGAGTTAAGTTTTTCTTTAGTGTTTTACTTCCTCAATTCAAGCTTATATCTGGGTATAGCGAACCTTTGCAGGCAGTAAAACAAATTTATGCTTTTGTTGGTGAAATATTGATTCAATGCTAATGACTTTAAGAACAATAATATTCTCGCTACTATGTCTCACTATAGAACCATTACCGCTCTCCGTTGTTCTAGCCGATGACCAAAGCGAAAACCTGGTAAAAACGTCAAGGGATGATACTGTCACATTGGACACGCTTTTCGCTGAACTCGAAAAGGCGACGTCTTTGGCGGAAGCCCAAAGGGTAGAGCGCATCATCTGGGCGAAATGGCATTGGCATAAAATTCCCCGCTTGTCGCAGAAACTGAAGCTCGGCACAACGTATTTGCAGGAAAATAATTTTAAAAAGGCCCTCTATATTTTTAATAAAATTATTAAAGAAGCGCCGGCCTTTTCCGAAGCCTATAATAAACGAGCTACGACGTATTTTTTAATGAAAAAATACGATAAGTCGTTAATGGATATAAAAGTAACGCTTACACTTGAGCCACGTCATTTTGGAGCGTTGTCTGGTATGGGGCTTATTTTCATGAATCTTGGTGATTTTCAAAGAGCTTTAATGGCATTTACAGCAGTATTGAAAATTTATCCATTTTCAATTTCTGCTGCAGCGAATATGAAAATAATAGAGCGTGAACTCAATCTTAAAGTCCTTTGAATTTGCGAACTAATATAGGTTATGAGTTTTTGGAATACCAGCAATGCAAAGATAACGGTAGAGCAGCAGCGTACAGTGCGGTATGGACCTAATCCAACGCCGTAGATCGTCTTGAAACAAGGTAAGTTGATGAAGTTTTACACAAAATTACTGCAAACTGTTGCCGTTCTAATGTTAACAACTGCGCCGATTGTCGTTGCGTTAAGTAACATTTGCTGGAAATGTTAGTCTTAAGTGCTTAGTTCACTCGGTTAGTGCATCTCAGCGCTATCTACTCTATTAACAAAGTTACGGGACACAGATAGTTCAGGGACGGTGAGGCCTGTGCCGCACTCACTGTTTTCAGTTGGCGTTCCCAAAGCTATTATTTCGAGATATGTCTGCTGAACAGCTATCGCGAAAACCTCTAAAAGGCTGTCAACTATCCACGCATGCGCCGTTGGATTATCGGAGAAATTATCCCCAAAAATAATTTTCTCGTCTTTTTCCATATCAGCCCAGTTTATCTCCAATACGGGATAAAAACTTGGGCCGTGGTTCTTTTGAGAGAGTCGGAAACCCACGTTGTGGGGTCCCCCAGCGCCAAAAAATGAAAATTTGATGCCGCCAAGAAAATCATCGTGCGCGCTTTTAGGTGTGTCATAGCTCAGCGATAGCTGCGCTAAACCATATTTATGGCCAAGCTTTTCAAAGTTACTGTACAACCCGTTCATCCTCTCTGAAACTTCAACTACACTATTAATGTTACGTATCAACCGGTTTATTAGATCATGCAAGGAATTGGTTATTGGGCAGCTGCTAAAACTTACTGCTATCAACAGCACATCGATGAGGGGAATATTCACCGTTGCTTTTAAAAAATACTTACGAAAGAAATCTACATGCAACTCACCTTCGTAAACTATCTATAAATCTAATGGGAGTGGTTTTCATGCGTTCGGATTCAGAAATTATAGCGTTAGCTTGGGATGATAAAGCCTCATTTGAAATGATAGAAGACCAGACCGGTCTATCGGAGAAAGGTATTATCAAGTTAATGAGGCGTTCTCTTAAGCCGGGATCTTTCAGGAAGTGGCGTGAACGGGTAAGCGGCCGCCCAGCAAAACACGCTAAACGCAGTTTAAACGCTCTAGCGATAGATTATGCCGATTTGCAGTGAATGCGAGCTAAAGGAATGCGAAAAGCGTGGAAGATGGATTATTCTCCCCGGGGAAGATAACAGTTTAAAATGGTCCTTTCAGTGTCTGGTGTGTATTAGGGCGTGGCGCGAACGTGCCCTGAAACGCCAGGGTCTATCAAGTGATGAGGTTCTTGCTAAGCTTAACGCAGAGTACCCACTTGTCAGGTCAGCCCCGATTCAAAAACAAAACTGAACCATATCACTGATAGCCTGCGGCGCAAATTTTAACAAAGAAAATAGACCGCGAGGGGCTGACTTTTTTGAGATCTAATTTTTTAACGTTGTAATAACATGTTTATAAAAGATGATTAACTAGCTCCAAGGTTAATAAAAAATAACGGTCTTTTATTGAGCTGGATTGGATAACTATGAGTGAAAAAAAAGAGACTTTAGATCCAGAAATCTGGACACTTAGTGTTATTGGCGATGTTTACGGGTTTATTGATGAAGCTTTTTCGGATATCCCAGTTACAGAGCAAGACGCATTAAAAGACTTTTTAGATGGCGCGACGTTCGACAATCCTTTGTATATCGGCGTCAAAGAACGCTTATTGGAAAACTTATGGGATAAGAAAGCGTCATATCATAAAGAAAGTAGGTCTATTCAATGATAAGATATAATTTAAAAAAAATTGCTCGGTAGATTAGCCGACGCGTTCTAGTAGTAAGAATTCGCTAATCAAGGCG
>CACHDV010000042.1 GCA_902578675.1 uncultured Alphaproteobacteria bacterium | reverse complement strand
GGGAAGGGAATAATATCCGGCGATCAATGGAAGAATGCTATTTTTGACCTAGCCGAAAAAGAGATAGAACAAGGTATAGCGTGGTTGCAAGCCGCAATATGTGTGAATATTTTGACGCAGCATAAAATTCTATAAATTAAAATTTCTCAAATTTGTTTTTCCCGGAAAACCCTAGAACAATCGCAAAAGCTTCATCATTAATTTAGAAAAATGAATAATTTTAATAATAAGGAGCCTTAAATGGAAAATATTGTGGGAACATGGGCATTAATAAAGACAAAAGCTGTTGATGCTAATGGAACGCCAACCAAGACCGCTCCATTTGGAGGAACAGACTTTATCGGCAGAGTTGTTTTTACAAAAGAAGGCCGTATGTCGGCAGCCATAACCGATTCTCGTGCAAAAATACCGGAGGAAGAAAGCAGAGAATATTCCTGTTATGCGGGCGCCTATACCCTTAAAGACTCTACGCTCATCACAAAAGTAGACGCTTGCTCAGATCCAGCAAGAATGGGCACCGAACAAGTAAGGACGGTTTCATTCGAAGATGACATCATGGTGCTACAACCGCCGTTGCGCTCCTATGGCAATAAACCTGCTGAGCTCCGTACACTATGGTGGAAAAAAATCTCCGACATTTGATTCTTTTTCAGTTAGTAACTTTGGTTGATTTCTGCCCATAAAGAAAGTTATGAAACTACCCACCAGCTTGGCTATGCTGCTGCATTTTCAACTAACTTTGCATTGATAAAACTATCCGGCTTGGATAATAAGCGCTCATTTATAAGAGAAAGAGCGATATTTTTTTCTCCAGCACGAATTGCAGCGACGGCGGTCGTCAGCTCAATAATGTCACGCTGGGCAATGCTGCCGCCCATTCTCCAAAGAGAGCCTTGAACAGGTAGCAGACCTTCAAGCGCTTCTTTAAAATCCTCATTCACAAACTTATTCATTGCCTCAACAATTGGCTGAGCAACCTCTCTGTACGCCGGAGCTAATTCATTATCTGTATTTGCTTTGCTTTTAATATTGTTGAGGACTGATTGATATGCAAAATGGTCATTTGCCCTCAAAGCAGCCATTGCTGCATGAATTTCATTAAAGGGACTAGACATACCTGCTAGCTGTTCTTGCCAAAGTGGTAGCAAATCCTGCCAACGTCTCCCGGCTTTCAAACCAAGTATTTCTAACCGCCAAAGTAACGCTGTAGGGTTACAAAGTTGGGTCGCTACCGGTCGCATGACTGGAAGGATTTCTTCATCATAAATTAATAACGCCTCTTCTAGATTACCGAGTTCAAGAAAAAATAGGGCTTTATGCCACCAAATGTGAACGCGATTATTGCATTTACTTCCATTCCACAATGCCTCACGACTATCCATCCATTTCAATCCATCCGCCGGGCGACCCGTCATTTCTAGAACGTGACTTACGGCATGATGTGGCCAGTAACCGTAGGGCTCTAACTCGGCCGCCTCGCGACTGATATCTTCCGCACGAGAGAAATCACCCAACTCCTCTAGGCCGAAGCCATAAAAGGAGAGCATAATTCCATAATCTGGATCCTCTTTAGACCAGAAAGGCAGAGCCCTCGCCGCCCTCCCCGCTTCCCGGTGAAATCGCCCTTGATAGCCATCTAAACGCAGAGCGCATTGATGACCTATTAAATCATGAGGATCCTCCATAAGAAATCTATCTAACACTGACACGGCAGAAGGCCATTGATTGTTTATCGCTAGTTCAAGTGCTCGGTAATGGGCATTATCTTGGTAACTCAACGTTCGAGTTGCTACATCTGCAAGAATCTGTTTTGCTTTTTCAAACGACGACGCGTCATTACTTAGCACTAAAAGCCAAGCCTTGAGCAACACGGCCATATTCTTTTTTGGATCATCTTCTAAAACTCGTTCCAGATCTGTTGACGGATCCCCGTAATTAAGCGTGAAGGCCCGAATTGCATTTCTAAAATGATCACTGACGTCAAGCATTGTATTTAATTTCCATTTTATGAATTTTACCTACTGATTTTTCAAACAACCAAGTATTGAATTAACAAAAGTAATGAACGAAAGTTCCCGGGCATCATAAATGGAAAAGCTGCGAAACATCACTACTTAAGCTAAATTTAAATAACCTCTCTCGACAACCCAACTCAGTTAGCCAATAAACTCACTTATTCTCTTCCTGTAATAGCATTTAACTTCAAGCGTGCATTCCAAACGATCACGCATTCAGGGCAACGTTGTGTCGCTGGTCTTCGAGCTCTGTAAGCTGGATGTTTTCTACAACCCTCCGCCAATACTTTAAGAAGCGATAGCATTTCATTTAATTTATCTGCCATAAACACACCTGAAAATGAAGTTAAATTGGGTTAAGAATGACTTCTACTATTCTATTATGAATTTAATAATCTATACAAATTACAGCTTTACTGAAAAAATTATCAGAACAAAAAATGATGTCGGCAAAAGTTCTTAACGCAACTTTGGCCAGAGACCTAGGCCGTTCTTTCGTGCATTAGCCTCTGCTTCTTTATATTTTGTATCGCTTACATTAGATACCGCCCAACCGGCGGCGATAACAGATACTGAAAGGTCGCGCCCTTTCAAAAAACATTTTATTTCAGTTGCGGTGATCAACCCACAATTTAATATATCGCCATTAATTTTTTCCAAAAGAAATCTCCTCGCGGCAGCACCGCAAAGCCACGGCAGTGCCCCTTTTTTACACTTTTGATTTGATGTTGGGCCTCGAATGCCAAACAGCTTATAAGCGTTCCCATCTAGCGAAAGCGTGCTACCGTCCAACACCTTAAAAACTCCAATTAGTTGCTTCGACCTTTCTTTAGTGCCCTTCGCAAACAGTTCCCCACCAAAGATCGAACCGCTCAAAAAAATGAAAATTGCTAGCAGAAATTTGATGAAACGATAACGCACGACTTCTTCTTTCTTCATTTTAACTTTTTAAAATTCCTTCTCCTCCGATCAAAAAAGAAAACCTTTACTAAATCAAGTGGTTTAAATGCCAAACTGCTCGGTGTTCTAATCTCAAACACTCAACATTCTTGCTTAAAGCTGATTGACCGCGCTACCCAAATAAAATCATGTTATTAACCTAAATATGATGAGGAGGAATTGATGACAAAAGTTGCTGAAAACGCTGCGATTGAAGTAATGGAAAACCATATCGATGCTTTGAATAACTTAGATGAAGAAAGACTGATAAAAACGTTACATTTTCCACATTACCGACTGGCTGGCACAAGATTAACCTGCTGGCATACATCAGAGAGATACCTTGCCGACTTTCGTGAACGGGCTGGTGATAGATGGGCCAGCTCGAAATGGAATACTATGTATGTACAGCGATCCAGTAACGACAAGGTTCATCTATTAGTAGAAGTAATTCGTTTGGATAACTATGACAAAGTGATTACGTCCTTTGAATCATTATGGGTTATAACGCAACAGGAACAAAAATGGGCCGCTCTATTTAGATCAAGTTTTGCTGAATCTTAGTCCTATAGCACTTCTGGACAGCGTTAGATCAAAACTTTCATATATGGAAGAGTATTATTTAGATCAGTTTTTTAAATAAGATCCTGTTGCAAACTATATTTCTCAAACAACATTGGCATTTAGCTGTTGTGGAGTGGGAATAGTATTTTTAAAGGATGGCCTATCTCCATGGAAATCAGAAAAAGAAGCCAACCGAGGAAATTTTTCCCGTATTCTCAATTCTTCAAAACGCATAGAGAGATATTCAACCGTCGCTACAATAGCTATGTCCGCTATTGTAAAGGAAGCGCCTACACAAAATCCGCTTTCCGGAATAATAGTTTCTAACTCTGTTAACCCACCTTCAATTTTATGAAATTGACGACCTTCCCACGATGTACTTCTTTTGTTTTTTTCTCGCATGCGTTCAATGAAAAGCAAAACAAAAGCTTCGCAAATTCCATCGCAAATAACCTGTAGGTATTTTGCTTCTAACGTTTCCTCTATCCCAACTGGCAAGAGAGATGGTTTAGGAAATTTTGCTTCTAGCCATTCTAATATGTAGCTTGACTCATAGATCGGTTTTTTATCATCAATTATTAAAATAGGAATTTTTCCAAGAGGGTTATGGATTTGGACCTTTGCTGCAGAGTTCCATGGGTTAACTGTTATTAATTCAAATGGTATACTCTTCTCTAGTAAGGCTACCCTAACTTTTCGGGCGAAAGGGCTAGGGGCAGCACTAATGAGCTTGAACATCTACTCCACCCAGAGTTTACTTAAAAACTTTTTCATCAAAGGTCATTAAGTTAAGTAAGAAAACCTTCAGTCCATACATTTAATTTAGTCTGTACGCTTTATCAAATGATAACCAAATGCTGTTTCCACGACATCGCTTGTTGCATCTACTTCAAGCGCAAACGCAGCACTCTCAAATTCTGGAACCATTGCACCACGACCAAACATTCCCAGTGAACCTCCATCATTAGACGAAGGACAATCCGAGTGTTCTTTTGCAAGAGCGGGGAAATCTTTTCCCACTTCAACTTGCTTCTTAATATCATTTATAAGTTCTAACGCTTCTGATTTAGTTCGCGTAGCTGACGATCTTTCTGACTCGTTGTGCATGATTAAAATATGCGAGGCGCCCACTTGATCTGTCATTACGCTTTCCTTCTTTACTCTTTAAAAAATCGCTTTCATACATCTGCTCCATTTTTATATTAAAATTAATTTCGAGAGCATTAGTATTTTATTTCTTTCTACTTTTCCACGTGCCGCCATATTTATACGACACAGGGTTATTATCTTTTGCTTCTAGGAGACATGCTTCACATAAAAAGAGCCAATCTCCCACTTTGTGATATCTACACCTATATAGCGTGCTGAAGGGATTCTCACAACCCGAACATTTTTTAAAGCGAACTCTCATACTCCAACAAAGAAGCTAGACTGGGGATAAAAAAATTTAAACGGATTTATTGCAATCGTTGCCGCATTTTCTCTAGCTCCTGTTCATCTATTCTAACCGTTATTCCTAGCTCCCCATCCTCGCGAACTGGTGCTTTATAAAGAAATAATGATAAGGCTTTAATTTGGTAATATTTCAAGCATGCCTTTAAAATGAGAGTAATCAATTTTTCTTGCGTATTGAATTTGCCACTTAATGAGATTTGAATAATCTCTTCTACAAGCGGATCGTAATCGAAGACGGCTGCCATCTCGTCTTCTTCAATTAAAATTAGATTTTTTTCAACTAAGAGCTCCATATCCAAACGATGTTTGTTAGGGACTACTTCGCTCATGGCATAAGAGCCAATATCACAATTCAAGGATAGTCCTCTGAGTTTTACGCTACTCTGGTAAGCCATTAAAAAAGTTCCAAAAGATTAAATATTAAAATTAGAAATAATAAACGTGCAGGATTAAACGAAGATGTTTACACGAGGCACCGGACACAAAAAGGGCCAAACGCATTCCCTACTTAAACTATGCTCGATGAGCCCAATCTTAGTAGCAACCTAATAAAGTATCTAGGCGGATTCATGCCAAATACCTTGCTATGCAAAATAATGGCGGCTCCTGTCTGATGGAGATGTGATATGCAACACAAAGACAGAAGCCACCAAAACCCAACCCTGTGAGAGGCTGTGAGAAATTAAATGAAGCCTGCTTCAACATTTTTAAAGTGACAAAACCGCGCATGGAAAATTTACATAAGGCAAATATTCAAATTCAATTTGCTGCTTATTTCATAAAAAATTTTTTTTCGAAGTTATTATTTAGTGTTTTCCGAGTTCCAAATAGGTTCTCTCTTTTCCGCAAATGCGTTTAATCCTTCCAGGGCATCCGGTTGCTCCATGATCAGACAAATTGTTTCCACAACATTCTCTATGTTACGCCGGTATTCGTAGTCATTTGCGCGCATAAAGCTGTCACGAGCAATCTGCATAATTTGTGGTGATTTCTTGGCATAATCTTTTGCCAAATCCAGAGCTTCGTCGTAAAGCTCCTTGCCAGGCACCACGCGATTAATAAGGTTCCAGCGTTCCGCTGTAGCAGCGTCGATAGGCTGCCCGTTAAAACATAATTCAAATGCTTTGTGCCGTCCGATTTGCCGGGGCAGATGCACGTAATGCATAGCAGGAATTACGCCAACATCAATCTCAGGGTAACCAAAGCTAGCTGCTTCGCTAGCTAAAATACAGTCGCATGACACTGCAACAGTGACACCGGCAGCACGCGCCGGACCATTTACAACAGCTATAGTAGGCTTTCCCATTCTATACTGAGCTAAATGCATATCGAGATAAAGCTTTTCCAGGTACTTCCGAATACGTATGCTATTACCGCCTCGCATCATATCTAAATCCATACCTGCGCAGAAGACTTTTGGGAGGCCACTTTCCAGCATAAGGCATCTAACGCTTGGATCGTTCTTAGCGGCTGCGTAGCTCTCCAATATTTCATCAACAAGCTCTGTACTTAAGGCATTCACTGGTGCACGGTTCATGACCACATGGGCAATATTGTCTTCAACACGATAATCTACAAATTTCATAGGGCTTACCTCTTTTTCTTTAATCAAAAAATTAATGATAAGATTTTAATTTAAGGGCCTCGGCACATCTCTACTATTAGGGTTTAACAACCGAAGATTTATACCTTTTTTGAACTTGAATTGATTGTTCTTTTGGAACCATTAGTTACGCTCTTAGACTTAACTAACAACAATTTCATAAGCAATTCCAGAGTGCCACTAAACCGCTGTCAACCCGCCATCTACAACTAATTCTGCTCCTGTAATGTGACTGGCTTCAGCTGAAGCAAGAAACAAAACAGCATTTGCAATATCAGAGGGAGCGCCTGGCTCTCCCATTGGTGTCAATGCAATCCGTTTCTTATAATTTTCGGCAGGATCACCGCCACCTAAGTTCATAGAGCCCCGCCCAAGTTCTGTTTCTATATAACCAGGGTGAACCGAGTTACATCTTATCTTATAACCTTTCCGCGCACAGTCGATAGCAATAGATTTGGTAAGCTGCCGAACGGCACCTTTAGAAGCCCCATAAGCTACAATTCCAGGCGAAGCGATTAAACCCGCGACCGACGACATGTTAATTATACTTCCACCTGTGTCTTTCATTGCCAGAACAGCTGTTTGACAACCGAGGAACACCCCCTCCACATTCACTGACTGAACAGCTCTCCATTGTTCGATATCAACGTGCTCTATTGATTGCTGATCGGTAGTTGATAATATACCCGCATTATTGACGAGGATATCGAAGCTTCCATGTAGTTCTAATATATATTCTGCTAATTCTTTCCATTCCACATTATTTCTTACATCCAGTTTATAAAAACTTGCCGCACTGCCGAGTTCTGAAACCAGCTCGTTTCCAGCATCCTCATTCAAATCCGCCACTATAACTCTCGCGCCTTCTTTAACAAATCTAGAGCAAACCGCTCTTCCAATACCATTCGAACCACCACTCACGATTGCAACTTTATTTTTCAATCTTCCCATCAATACTTCTCCATTGATCAAATATTTTTTTAAATATTTACGTAGTAATGATTTTGCTTACAACTACGAAATCCGAAATATATTTAACGCTTATAATGAGAGAAAATTCATCCCAAAACAGTTCCACTGACAAGATTTCAAGCAAGGTAAGTGCTTGCGACACCAGATACCAAAACTAGATCCTAGAGTTTAAGGTGTGGGAGGTAGAATAAAAGCGGCAGTTTGTATAAAAACTTGGAAAGATGTATTTTAAAATACAATTTAAAAGTAATCTCTTTTAAACTTCCCGCTGTCTTCCTTCTTTTTCTGCATTAATTCCAGCTTAATGAGCCCACATAAAACCAAAATTCCCCCTAGGAAGTACATCTCCTCAATCTCAATATTATCGCGGATGCCCAAAATTATCCCTCCGATAACGAAAAAAACGCCATAATATAATACAACCGATAACGACGGTAAGGCTTTTAATTCACATAGATATCTGAAAACTAAAAGCGCTAAAAGGCTTGCGGAAGCGACCCGAGTAATCTCACCGCGGTGCAGCATTATCTCATTAGATGGAGCTATATTTGATGGAAAGTAAAACGGAAGTCCAAAGACGTTTACAATTAATGCGAAACAAAACCATATAAAGAGGATCGCAATACACGCTTTCCTAATAAATCCCATGGTAACTCCCCCCTCCCCGTGCATTTCCTAACTGCCGGTTTGCATAGAGTGAATTTTACCTTAACCTTGTTACAAATAGAACACGAACAAAGATCGATATGCAATTAACTACGTTATGATGATATTCAGCCGAGTAGAGGGGCGCCCCCTAGTTAAGTCGAAATGTCCAGTAACAACACACTAGGGGACGCGTGGCGATCAACCAATTCCAAAATAATTTTACTTGCGCTTATTTAAATGAGACAAAAGTTCGCAGTCGGTTAATTTCTTTGTCGATTTTCGTAGGCAAACTTAATAGTTAGGCGTTATTAAAGTCTTTTTCTCGTTTGGCAAGTTTACTCATCAATGGATCTATGTCGGGAGAAAAGAATTCATTTTTACATAGTCGATCAAAATGCGACATTGCGTTTGGAAATTCCAGGCTAAGTGCATCAAAGTTATAGACTCTATCCAGCCGGTTTTCTGAAATAGTCTTTAAATGAGCTCTTTCCCTAGAAACCTGGCAAACCTCACAAACAAAGCAAATATCTGCAATACTCAATTTGTTGTTTACTATTCCATGCACGCTCCCTGCTAATGCTGAATCTACTCCCCTTAGGAAAATATTAAAGCACCTTGCCGTCTCTTTTTGAATTTCAATAGTACAGTCCGATTTAGATAATGCCAGAAGGTAAATTTGACTTTGACGTGCAAAAACAAGAGCAGAATCTAAAAAGCTATCGATCCGTGATGCTTCGTATGCATCGGCTCCATATAGGTTCTTATTCGTACAACCTAGCCGAGCAACTGCCCGCAATATACTATTCGACTCCCAAATCCCAACTGTTCCGTCAGGACTAAAAGCTGCGGGCACAGTACCGAAAGGCTGAGCCATTAAAAACTGTTCTGTCTTATATAATTTTTTACCAAAACCCGTGTGCGCTGATTTTGCTACTAGATCTGTTCGGTCATAGTCCGAATTAACAAGGGGACGAGCATCAAAGTCCCAAAGCCAATCACTCAGATTATCTGCTTTATCTCCTCGAATATCGACCTCAATCTCACATAATCTCGCAGCAATTGTTGCCTTCATTAATCGAGGATTTGGAAGATAGGAAAACATACGCAACGCAACCAAATTAATTCTCCTTTGGTGTATAGCCGTTATCTAAAGAAAAGCTTTATGTAATTTAGAGGGACTTAATAAAACGGATCAACTATCTTTAATTAAATATTTTATGGAGAATATTCTTAGGTTTGTATCTTATATGGCTTCTTGCTGTTTTAACCTAAAAGCATATATCCCGGAGAGAATGATAATTCCCGAACCTACTAGGGTCGTTAATGCCGGTACGTCGTTAAAAAACATCCATCCGAATGCGACAGCCCATACCATACTGACATATGAAAATGGCTGTAAAAGACTAGCAGGAGCAATACTCAGTGCCTTAATCAAAGTTGAATGACCAGCTACACCCAATACAGCTAATACAACAAATTTAAGTCCCCACATGATATCTAAAGACATCCAGTAAAATGGTAGAAAACCGCATAATACCACAAAACCTATAGTGCCAGTGAATAAGGTCGTCCTTTCAGCCCCATCATATTGAGATACTAGTCGCGTTAAAACTTGGTAAAGGCCCCATAAAAGTGTCCCAAAAAGGGGAATTAACATGTACGGATTGAAGACAGAAAAACCAGGTTTAACTATTATGATAATGCCTACAAAACCAAAAGCGACTAGAAGCCACTGCCGGACGCTGATTACTTCACGCAGTATCACGGCAGACATAGCCAACGTAACGAGTGGTCCTGTACCAGATATCGCAGATATTTCGGCCAACGGGAGATGCCTGAAAGCAATGATATATACCCCAACTTCGGCCAATAGTAATAATGCTCGGGTGACTTGAAGTACGGGAACAATCGAGCTAAACGCTCGCTTCTTATCCTTTCTTATTCCTATCGCCAGTCCATAACCACCAAAAAACAAATACCTGAACCATAGGATCATTATTACTGGGTAAATTTGTGAAATGTGTTTAGTCATTACATTTAGGCATGCAAATAAAAACGTCGCTAAAACAGCAAGCGCAATGCCTCTTATAGGATTATCGTTTCTGGTAATATGCTTCGGCATGAGGTCTATTAGATTGAAACCAGCATCGAACACCAGTCATCGTTACCTACAACAACCGTATGATGCCCTTTTCCCCTAGTATCTGTTAAAAGAACTGGAACCCCACTCGCAAGATTTATTACCTTTCCCGAACTAACCCGCATCTCAGCTGCACCAGACAAAGTGACAACCCACTGTAGAACGGGTGTCGGATGCCAACCACCATCCCATCCTTTAGGAACACATGCTATCTTTAAAGTATTCGTATTCCCAAGATCCTCCATGGGAAATGAAGGTGTTCCTTTAATGAAATCTTCTGTTGAGAGATTAAACTTTAATTCCTCAACCTCAGACTCTCCGTTACTCAACGAAAATATTTTGAAATAATTCATTTGTTCTTCCTTTAGCCAGTGCCTGACCCTGCTTTAATGCCCCACTTTTCTTTTTCAAACGTGACTATATAGAGGGAGCGATATTTTCCAATCATAGACTTATCCTCTCTGTATCTTCCAAATCGCACTTCAACATGAAATTTTTTCGCGGTCAGTTGTTCTGGCTTAACACTGTCGAATGTCGAGTGATGCCAACCGTCATCTGAGGTCCTTTTTTTAAACCAATCCCAAAGATCCGTAGAATTATTCCAGACTTCCACATGGCCATCAGCCATTACCCTGAAGTGAGGAAAATGAAGTGCCTCAGTCACGCCCGTTAAATTATTTGCGTTTAGAGATTCAAAATACAACTCGCATACTCTTTCAACTAAATTCTGGCTCAAGACTGACTCCTTACGGTTGTAAACAAAAGGTAACATTAAAATGGTTTCGAATATCCGGCCAAGATGCAAACGTTTACTAATCATAAATCTTTTAAATAGGAGAATACAGTCATGACCGCTATATCAGTGATACTCGCCAAACCAGACGTGGGGAAGGAAGAGCAAGCAAAAGAAAGAATGAAGCATCGTGCAAAAATAATGAGTAATAATGGATTTACCACCCGCGTTGCCGAAGGTTTTTCAGGACCAACAGCTGGACATCTAGCTGTTCAAGCCATGACAGAAGACTGGACAGCAATGGGAACAGCCCTCACAAAAATGGCTGCGGATCCAGAATTCATAGAATGGCAACAAAATCGACGCAAAAATCCCGTGGGCCATATGGTACGCCGGACAGGTTTACGAACTGTTTATGGCGAGCCGCAATGGGCAGAGTTTCCGGTTTCCTACTACCGGAGATATAAAATGCCGAGATCAAATCTGAGAAAAGCTATTGAGTTAATCGGCGAGATTGACTCAATAGAAACGATGAAAGAGCACTGGACCATCAGCGCAGCCGTTCCTATTACGGGCGCTGAAATGGATATGTTTCTTGCAGCATATCAATTTAAATCACTCGAAGTGATGGGGCAATGTCTTGACGAAATAGGCACATCAGAACAAATGCAGGATATTGTGACAAGAGCATCAGAATTAGGAAATATATTAACCGCGGACGTGGCTATAACCGTTGCCTAAAACCAGCTTAGGAGATTAAACATGAAAAAGTTTATCATAAAAAGACAAATGGACGGGGCTGGCTCAATACCAAAAAATGATCTGAATTTAGCCGGAAAAAACTCTGAAGAAATACTGGATGCAATGCGTTCTGAGGGAAAGAACATCCAACAGGAGCAAAGCTATGTCGTGGGAGATGCTATTTATTGTGTTTATAACGCAGATTCAGAAGAATTGATAAAAGAGCATTCTGAGAGATCAGGCGCACCTGCCACAGAAATATCAGAAGTGTCCTCGGTAATTAGACACAATACATCCTTTGTTAGTTAGACGAATATACTTTGGAAAAATCTTTTAATATCAACACTTGATATTCTTCGAAGATTACCGATTGCCCTGTGGTCCCGGCTTTTAAGTCGATCACACAGGGCAATACTTCGATAAGTTCATTAAGTTGTAAAAGGACAACGCTGAAATTGCATGTATTAAACTATTAGGTAGTCGTCTATCTGAACTTCTTTACCGACGTTAGCAAAATCTCCATCGGCTCGTTTTCTACGAAATTCGCCCCAATTAATCTCTTTGTATAATCTATTGGAATTGATTGAATTTAAGGGATTTACATTAGTACTGTAAGTGGGATTATAAAAAAATGGCAGTGAGTACCTATCCTCTTTATCCATAGCAACGACCCGATGCAGCGCGGCTTTATACTCGCCATTTGACCAGACCTGAACCATATCGCCGATATTAATTACAAAGGCCCGATCAATGGGAGTTATGGGATACCATCTACCACCCTTATTAACCTGAAGCCCGCCTATATTGTCCTGAGAGAGAATAGTTAAAGCTCCCGAGTCAGTGTGGTGATGTACTCCCAGCCCCGCCTTACCATGATCCTGTTCTTTCAAATCAGCTAATGGGTCATCTACCGGGTAATAATTTAATCTAAGAAAGCTTGTATGTTTTGGGAAAAAACAATCCGTCAAATGATCCTTATCGACTCCTAGGCTTAAACAAATCGCCTTTAAAATAAATAAAGATAATTTTTCACACGCTTTGAAATGCTCGCGCATACATTGTTCGAATTCTGGTAATAATTTTGGCCAAGGTGTCTTACCTAGAAACGGCTCTTCAGAGCTTAGCCCCTCATCCGAGTGGAGCGGACCAATATCAAATATCTCTTTTTTATCTCTCTTATTTTTAGTGAGTTCATGATCAAAGAAACCCCAAGGATTATCACTTGATCGATTTAGCTTTCGTTTTTCAGATTTTGGCAAACAGAAAAAGTTTTTGGTAGCTAGCCATGTTTCGTCCAATGAAGCATCTGGTATTCCATGATTAACAACTTGGAAAAAACCCCAATCCCTGCAAGCACGACCGATTTCTTCGCTCAATTTGTTAAACCCGTCAGGATTGCTTTCCGAAGAACATTCATCAAGGTCAATAATAGGAATATTTTTTTCAAGTACGCTTTTTTCAACTGCAGATTGAATATCAACCACTCGTATTGCTCCCAGCGTTTTAGAGTTCAATATGAATTTGAACCAAAAGATCAATAATAATTAAATTTTGTTTGCCAACTTTCAACCAAAAGTTTTAGACACCCCGATAGAGACCGGTCTCTTTTTATGATTGAAGCTAGTGTATTTCTGTAATTAATTCTCAGGACTTATATTGAAATTGTTTCTTTAAAGCTTTCTCCATACAATTTAATTTTCAATACGTTCTTTATTTTAAATGGGTTGCTCAAAACTGGATCTTTAAATGTCTGAAAATAATAATGCAATAAACGTACAAGCCCATCTGCACCACCAATACTTTTTGGGACTACAGTTAATGGTAGCAGTTGAAAAAGGGCCCAGCGTTGTTGGAGATTGGATCTTCCGCTTATTTCGGAAACAACACAATGAGAAGTTTTTATCGAGTTTTGAAAAACTTGGTTTGGCAGAGCTTCCTCATGCTGTGGCCTGTGCAAAATACCACGTCCTTTCAAACAATGTTGGTGGCGTTGGTGTTGAATTTATGGCTGAGACCGAAAAGAAAGCGTGGCTGCGCTTTAGATATCCAAGGTGGATGTATGATGGTCCGGCTATATGTGGGAT
>CACHDV010000041.1 GCA_902578675.1 uncultured Alphaproteobacteria bacterium | reverse complement strand
GTATTAGAGGCGCAGCAGCTGGTTTTGGTGTCGGACTAGTTGCAGCCTGCGATTTGGCAATAGCCAGCAATAAAGCTTTTTTTTACTCTAGCGTATTGTCATATTGGAGCGAGCCCGGACGGAGGTTCTTCCTATTTTCTTGGCCGCACGTTAGGAATGAAACAACAAATGGAACTTGCATTTCTTGGGGATCGTTTTTCCTCGGAGAGAGCCAAGGAATTGGGCATTGTTAATTGGGTTGTTCCAGATGAAGAATTAGATGCCGAAACGCATAAGTTAGCAGTTCGACTAGCCAGCGGCCCTACTGTCGCTTATTCAAATGCAAAAAAACTATTCAATCAAACAAATCATTTGTCAATGGAATCACAGCTTCAGATGGAAGCCGAACGAATGGCAGACAGTATGATGACATCGGACCATGCTGAAGGTATAACAGCTTTCATGGAAAAAAGACCTCCAAAATTCGTTGGCAAATAAATTTTAGCTACTTTTTTCAGCTACTATGCGTTGAACATAGGCTTTAGCTGGTCGAGTTATTAGACGCTCTTCATATGCAATTACACGCATTTGAGGACTAACAAGGTTAATAAGCTCACCAGAATTGAGTAGGTAGTCGAGATTTGTTGGGCGTCCATATTTTTCATGTCCGACGGCAAAAGTTTCGTAAATAAGTATACCCCCCACGTCCAGCAAACAGAGAAGCTGTGGAAAGATAGGACGATATAAATAGTTTGTAACAACAATACCCTGAAAGGAACTTGTTGGAAAAGGTAGCGAATTACCAGCCTCTAGATCGTATTCCACCAACTTTATACCCTCAACATCCTGGAGATCTTTTGCCTTAGATATCTGATTATCAACTAAAAGAAGCTTGAAGCCTTTTTGAGAAAGAAAACGCGCGTGGCGCCCTGTACCTCCGGCAAGGTCTAAAATGAAGCCGTTTTTAGGGAATTGGCGATAATAACGTCTCACCCATCCAGATATCTGTGCCATTTTATCTCCTAGGTAGAAAGAGATGCTAAAATAAATGGTGGAAACAACTCCGTACTACTATATCTGATTTGGAAACATATAACTTGAAAATATTGTACCGGCTTACTATTTTGGCTGGAAAGGGTAAAAAAATTGAGCTTTTTATTAATCAGATGGAGTATCTGAGTGATACTATATCAACTGCAATGTGACTCCGAACACCAATTCGAAGCATGGTTCAAAGATAGTCAAACCTACGATAAACAGGCAAAAAGAAAGCTCCTTACATGCCCCGTTTGCGGATCAACAAAGGTAAGCAAAGCCCTTATGGCTCCGAGGATAAATAAATCTAAAAATCTGTCTCCCTCAATTGCTGGAGACTCGGCGCCATCTACAAGCTTAAATTTTAGTCCACAAAATGAAGAACTCCGAAAGAAACTCAAAGAACTCAGAGCGGAAATAGAACAGAACTGCGATTATGTAGGAAATCAGTTTGCTGAAGAAGCAAGAAAAATTCACTACGGTGAAGCTGACGCAAAGAATATATATGGGGAGGCAAGCCTTGAGGACGCAAAGGAGCTTGTAGACGAAGGCGTTAATTTTACTCCTATCCCTTGGCTTCCGAAAGAGAATTCCTGATATATGACAATTCTAGCATTTAATCGCGCTGACCGCGTAATTGACAACCGGGTTGGCTGCTAACTGGAACTCATCCTCACTAATAGAATAGCAAATTCCCTTCACAACCTCAGGTTTGAACCGCGCGCTCGTTAACATGGAGTTCAGCTCAGAAGGTTTGATGAATTTTCTCCAGTCATGCGTTCCAACAGGTACAAGTTTCAATAAATACTCAGCAAAAATTTTTGCTCCCAATAAAGACATCAGCGATCGGTTCAGGGTTGTGATTATTAGTTTGCCACCTGGTTTAGTTAACCTGGATATCTCTTGTATAAAACTTTGGGGATTTGGGACATGCTCTATAACTTCAGAGGCGATAACAACGTCAAATTGATCTAATTCGTTCGGTATGATGCTCAAATCACCAATCCTGTAATCTATATCCAGCCCCACAACTGAAGCGTGATCTTTGGCGGCTTGGATAGCCTCTGCGGAAGCATCCAGTCCAGTCACGTCAGCACCAAGTCTTTTTTAAAGGTTCCGTCAATAAACCTCCCCCGCATCCTACATCTAAAGTTCGTAAACCTGCAAAAGGTTTTGAAAGTTCAATATCGCGTTCCAAAAAATTACTCAGCGCTTGACGTATGAAAAGCATTCTGACAGGCGTGAGTTTATGGAGTATCCCAAAAGCTCCATCATTTTTCCACCAATCTTCATAAAGAGAAGAAAACTTAGCTATTTCATCGGCATCTGTGAATTCATTGACCATAATATAACTAACTAAAATATTTAAATTTTCACACCAAATTATTGTGTACCCTTGCCCCAGCAACTTTGCACTAGTATGTATAGCAACTTTTTGTTAGCTAAATAACCGACAATTTTGCCAAACCGGAATAACTATATGACCTACATCGTCCAAAAATTCGGTGGAACATCAGTAGCAGACTTAGATAGAATTCAACACGTAGCGTCTAAAGTAAGAGAAGAAGTTGTTAAAGGCAACAAAGTTGCAGTTGTAGTTTCAGCCATGGCGGGCGAGACGAACAAACTAAATGAATGGGCTAACCAGCTCGGTGGATCAAAATTAAATGCAGAGTACGATGTGATCGTTTCATCTGGGGAACAAGTAACTAGTGGACTTCTGGCGCTCTACTTAAACAAGATTGGAATAAATGCCCGCTCATGGATGGCGTGGCAGATACCGTTTGTAACAGATAGTATACATACCAAAGCGAGGATAACGGAAATACAAGCAGCCGAACTCAAAGCCTCTTTGGATGAAAATTGTGTTGCGGTTGTACCTGGGTTCCAGGGTGTTACGAAAAATAAACGCGTTACGACACTGGGGCGCGGTGGGTCAGACACAACCGCTGTTGCATTAGCAGCGGCACTTAATGCTGAACGATGTGATATATACACCGATGTAGATGGCGTTTATACCACGGATCCACGAATAGTTGCAAAAGCGAGGAAAATCGACGCGGTAACATACGAGGAGATGCTGGAAATGGCATCACAAGGAGCGAAGGTACTGCAAACAAGATCAGTCGCGTTAGCAATGTTGTATGATGTCCGCCTGCAGGTTCTATCTAGTTTTGAAAATAAACCGGGAACGCTAGTTTTAAATGAGGAGGAAATATTGGAACATGAGACAGTAACCGGCATCGCCTACAGTCCTGATGAAGCAAAAATTACCCTGCGTCGCGTCGGAGACAAACCAGGAATCGCCGCAAACATTTTTGGTTCTTTGGCAAAAGCATCAATAAATGTAGATATGATAGTCCAGAATGTCTCTGAAGATGGGAATGCAACCGATATAACGTTTACGGTAAACCAAACTGAGAGCGAACGCACATCAGAAGTTTTGCATAACCTTAGAAACGAAATTGGTTTTAGTGATTTAATTGCAGATCAAAATGTCACAAAGATCTCCGTAATTGGTGTCGGGATGCGTTCTCAACCAGGAGTCGCGACAACTATGTTCAAAACGCTAGGTGAAAAAGGTATCAACATTGAGGTGATATCAACTTCCGAAATAAAGGTTAGCGTACTTATTCGCTCGGAATACACTGAACTTGCAGTTCGAGCACTCCACACAGCGTATGGTCTTGATTCATCATAGGAAACAAATCGCTCTGTGGTATACTATCCGATTAACCCGCCAATCTAGTATTTTGTCATTCAATAATTTAAAAAATGTAGCAAGCAACTTTTGCTATGGTCGGAGCTTCCACGCTGGACCTAATATACATTGTATATTATGTCCAATGTCGATAGTTTGATTCATTAGTGGGCAACGCCTTGACACTCATTTAATAAACAGGGCCACCGTTTTATGAATGCAGAAAATCAACACCGTGCCATACATGAAAAGTTTTCCGCTATGCTAAATGGTTTTAAGAAGCTTTTAGCTAAAAAGAGAGAGAGCGGTGTTATTCCTCCTAATGAGACAACACCCAAAGCTAAAACTGAGTTACTTCAAAGCATCCGCCTCTCAGAAATAGAAATTGGTCGAGTTTTGCAGGAAACTCGAGAAACAGCAAAAATATCTTTGGAAGATGCAGAAGCTTCCTTGCGGATCAAAAAAGATTATTTAATCGCTCTAGAGAGTGGTAATTTTAATTTGCTTCCTGGAACAACCTATGTTTCAGGCTTTTTAAAGAGTTACACGCAATATCTTGGATTAAACATCAATCAATCCCTAGTGCACATCGTTCCTTCGAACAGCAATTCCCTCAACCCTAATGAGACAACCTTAGGAACCCTTCCAAATAAAAAGTCATCACCAAGCTTAGTAATTCTGGCCATTTCTCTAGTGGCCACAGGAGGAGGCTATTTTGCGTGGTATTCTTTTGATAATCACCCTTTGCCGAACAATGCAAAACATCCGATACTGACTGAAGATAAACTCGATAAAAAACTAAGCGTTAGCTCAAAAGAAAACGGGGACCAAAGTTTTGCGACTCCCAAAACAGAAAAAACTGTGACTAATGCGAAGGGTCAACGATCTGAGCCTAAAGCAACCAAGAACGTCGTAAAAATTCGAGAAAATTTAAAGGTTGAAAAGGAAGGCCGCCTAAACAAAGCAACAAACCAGAAAGACAAAGGACCAGTAAAAACTCCGACGAAGGATTTGCAACAAAAGACGAAGAAACCTACTCCACAATACAAACAAAATATAGACAGCGTAGCACCTACTAAAAAAGTTGATAATAAAGTTATTGAGACAAGGTCTAATCCAATTTCCGATGCTACCGGAAAAATCAACATAACCGCATCCAAAGATACCTGGATAGAAATCCAGAATGCACACAAAAAGATTGTGCTAAATCGCATTATTACTGCAGGAGAGACAATAACACTTAAATATGAAAAGGACCTTTCGGTGAGCACGGGAAATACAAGAGCTCTATTAATAACGCATAAAAATAGAAAGTTTATTGGCTTTGATAAAAATGATCGCATATCAAAAAATAACCGGTTAAATAAATGGCAAGAATAGATTCCATAAACAAGGAAAAATATATTGAAGTATGATGCTACTTTGGCTAGTCACCAAAAAATAATTAGAAAAAAACGACGGCAAATTATGGTTGGCACGGTGCCTGTTGGCGGCGACGCTCCTATCACAGTTCAAACTATGACAAATACCAATACCGCCGACATTAGAGCTACCCTTAAACAGATTTTCGACTGTGCTGCTGAAGGTGCTGACATCATTAGAGTGTCTTGCCCAGATCAAGCCTCCACGCAAAGTTTAAAAACAATTGTCACCGAATCCCCGATACCTGTTGTGGCCGATATACACTTTCATTATCGACGAGCTATAGAAGCTGCCCAGGCCGGGGCTGCGTGCTTGCGTATCAATCCTGGAAACATTGGCGCTTCACATAAAGTGAAAGAAGTAATTCGCGCAGCAGTTGATAACGGATGTTCGATGCGTATAGGAGTGAATGCTGGCAGTTTAGAAAGGCATTTGCTTGAAAAATACCAAGAACCATGTGCAGATGCGATGGTTGAAAGTGCACTAAACCATGCTAAGCTACTAGAGGAAAATGATTTTTTCGACTTTAAGATAAGTGTTAAGGCCTCAAATGTATTTCTGGCAACGGAGGCCTACCAGAAACTATCTCAAGTCACTGACTACCCACTCCATCTTGGGATAACCGAGGCTGGAAGTTTTAGGACCGGAACTGTGAAATCCGCGGTTGGAATGGGGATGCTACTATGGAGTGGTATTGGCGATACGATTAGAGTTTCGCTATCCGATGATCCAGTAGAGGAAGTGCGAGTTGGATTCGATATACTAAAATCTCTTAACCTAAGGCACCGCGGCGTCAATATCATTTCGTGCCCTTCATGTGCGCGGCAACAATTTGATGTGATTGAAACCGTGAAAACACTTGAAAATAAGCTTTCTCATATAACAACGCCAATAACACTGTCAATTATTGGTTGCGTCGTAAATGGCCCGGGAGAAGCAAAAAGTACAAATATCGGATTAACGGGAGGTGGGAAAGACGTTCATCAAGTATATTTATCAGGTGTTCCACACCACCGATTAAAAGACGAGAATATTGTGGATCATATCGTAGGCCTAGTTGAGAAAGAGGCGCTCAAAATAGAAGCAAGCAAAGCAAATGTGAAATATGAAGCAGAGAATAGCCTGCTTGGCGGCAGCATCTCGTTACCAACAACTAACTCAAAATGAGTTCCGTGGATGAAAATCATATTGAAAACCATGCCGATAATTTTAGTTTGATCGGCATCAAGTACGCGTCTTGCCCTCCGCTTATGCGATCAACCATATTTGCGGGCGAAACAGATTTAGGGATTATCCTCACTACGTTAAATTCTGAAAGAAACAAAAGCGTGTATGGGGTTCTTACATGCGACAGGCTGGAAATTTATTTTTGCAAGTCCATTTCTAGTTGCGTTCAATCGGATTTCTTTAATCTTTTAGCAGAGAGGACTAAACTCGACCCGCCTGATTTAAATAGAGTTGCCTACAAATTAAGCGGAAAGGTTGCGCTAAGACACTTTTTTAGAGTTGTATCAGCAATGGAGAGCCAAGTAATTGGTGAGCCTCAAATTTTGGGACAAGTTCGCACTTGCGAACAAATATCCAAATCAATTGCGCCAGCATCTATATTTTTGAATCATGTCTTTAAATATGCGTTCTCTGTTGCCAAAAGAGTGAAAAACGAAACAAAGATCTCAGAAGGTCCAACATCCCTCGCAGCCGCAGCTATACGCGTCGCTCGAAATATTAATGGAGAATTAACAAGCTGCAATGGAGTAATATTTGGATGGGACGAAACTGCAATTTTTTTAGCCGAACAATTCGAGCAAGCCGGGGCTAAAAAGTTTATAAACGCCGCGAGTACGAACTTTAATTCAAAAGACTTTAGCGTTCTGAAAGCAGATGTCCATGTAGAGACGCAATCACAATTAATTGCGAATTCAGACGTAGCACTCATTTGCAATAACGACACTAATTACACGCTAACTAAAAAGGTGGTCAGCTCCGCTTTACGATCAAGGAAGTACAAGCCCCTCTTTATTATTGACTTAGGAGTCCCCGGAGCCGTAGAACCATCGGTAGAGTCTCTAGATGCAGCTTTTGTTTACAACCTAGACAATCTAGAACAACTAGCTGTCGAGGGTATTGAAAAGCGAGCTTTGGAAAAGCAAAAGGCGGAAGATATTATTTTAGAAGAGCTTGAGACTTTTTGTCTTAAAACTCCGAATCGCGATATTGGAGTTTTAGCCAGAGAAATACGTGAGGCTCTAGAGAACGAATTACAATTTATGCTTGAGCAAAAACCTAATCTTTCAGTTAAGGACGCCTGTTATCTTGCTCTTAAAAAATTTTTGCACCAGCCACTTAAAGTTACAAGAGAATTGTCAGAGAATGATCAACTAAACTCGGAAACTGAAAAGTTAATTAGAAACCTTTTGATTCCACAAAATGGTGACAAAGGAGACCAGCATGAGCTTTGAAGAAAATCTAGAACGTGTCTCATCACGCCATCGCGAGTTAGAGCTAACGCTATCTAATTCCAAAGAACTATCCGCAGAAGAAATCACCAAACTTTCGATAGAGTTCTCTGAGTTGACGCCAATAGCTGAAAAAATTAACGAAGTACGCTCTTTAGAGAAAGAACTTGAAGAGAATAAATTACTTGCGAGTGAAAATCAGCACGACAAGGAATTATTAGCGCTAGTCCAGACTGAAATCGACGAATTAATAAAATCTATCAGCTTACTCCGTAAAGAATTGGAACGCCTTTTGTTGCCAAAAGACGAAATAGATGAAAAAAATGCTATTTTAGAGGTAAGGGCAGGAACAGGTGGAGATGAAGCAGCGCTTTTTGCCACAGAACTTTTCTCTATGTATCAGAAGTATTCCTCAATTAAAGGGTGGCGCTTTGATATTCTCGAAGTATCAGAAAATGACATTGGGGGCTATCGTGAGGCTATTGCATCCATCACCGGTAGATCAGTATTTGCTCGATTGAAATTTGAGTCGGGTGTACACCGGGTTCAGCGTGTACCCACCACCGAATCAGGCGGGAGAATACACACATCTGCAGCTACAGTCGCGGTGCTCCCTGAAGCCGAAGAAGTAGATATACAGATCGACGACAGGGATCTGCGTATAGATATATTCAGAGCCAGTGGCCCTGGTGGACAATCTGTCAATACTACAGACAGCGCGGTTAGAATTACCCATTTGCCAACAGGGATAGTTGTTTCTCAACAAGATGAAAAGTCTCAACATAAAAACAAAGCTAAGGGGATGAAAATATTGCGAGCGAGAGTTTTCGATTTTGAGCGAACCAAACTAGAAAAAGAACGTGCCGCGGATCGTAAAGAACAGGTGGGAACAGGAGATAGATCTGAGAGAATTAGGACATATAACTTCCCGCAGGGACGGGTAACCGATCATCGAATAAATTTAACATTATATAAAATCGACAAGGTTATAGCAGGGGAGGCTCTCGATGATATAGTAGATGGTTTAACCGCTACTGAGGAGGCGGCTCGACTGGCTGCAATGGCGTGACTTATGGCTGAGAAGCAAATCACATGGCTTCAGACTGATTATAAGGTAATTGAAGTCCTAAATATGGCCGTTGCGAAATTCAAAGCTGCTGGAGTTGCGCAACCTATTAACGACGCACGGATCCTACTTGGGCATAGTTTAAACAAACCAAACGAAAAATTTTATGGTAGAGAGGGGGATTTAATTAAAGGTGAGCATTTAGATGATTTTACTTCCAAAATAGCGCGTCGTTGTAAAAGAGAACCAGTCTCTAAAATTATAGGAGTAAAAGAATTCTGGAGCCTCGAGCTCCTAGTCTCACCATATGTCCTTGATCCCCGACCAGATAGCGAAACTTTAATAGAGGCTGCTAGAAAACAATTCCCGGATAAAAATAAACTTCTAAATATTCTAGATTTGGGGACTGGTTCGGGCTGCCTATTATTAGCAGCACTCCAAGAATGGCCTCATTCATATGGTTTAGGAATAGATATCGACGCTCGTTGCATTGAAGTCGCAAAGATAAATGCAAAGAGAAATGAGTTAAATGACAGAGCAAAATTTCAAACGGGAAATTGGGCTAGTAATTTAGATGAAAAATTTGATATTATTTTATGCAATCCGCCCTACATACCGGCCAATGAAATAGCTAAATTAGATGAAGAAGTTCGATTATACGAACCAGAAATAGCTCTAAATGGCGGCCAAACGGGTTTAGAATGCTATACTGAACTTGCTGCACAATTTTCAAATTTATTATCCGCTGATGGGCTAATATTTTTGGAGATAGGATCCAATCAGAAAAAACAAATCTTAGGCATAATGAAAAGTAATAACCTCGAATTGATCAAAATTGAAAAAGATTTGGCTCAAATAGACCGGTGTTTAATTTTATCTCATAAACACTGTTGACCAAACGAATAAATTAGGCTTTGATCTGGCAGTGTTCGTTTAGACACCATTAACTGATAGCGTGATTTGTAAAAGCGCGTCGACGATATTGTCCAATCAAAAAAACAGACTGATGGGTAGGATAACATCATTAGACTAATCGCGGGGTTTTAGTCCCGCCAACTTTAATCAAAATGGAAAAGCTTAGCGATGAGACAAGGTTCGCACTCAAAACGAAATCGAGGCAGGGGCGGAAATCGGCGTTCTGGAACACCAGGACGGAACCATACATTTGACAGTAATGGACCAGATATTCGAATTCGTGGGAATGCTCACCAAGTTCACGAAAAATATTTGAATCTCGCCAGAGAAGCTTCGACGAATGGTGAGGCGGTGCTCGCAGAAAGTTATTTCCAACACGCGGAACATTATTATCGCATTTTGAGTGCATTTACAGATGAAGCAAATAGTGAACAGAATAAGAACCGCGCGACTCAGTCTAGCTCCAATGAAAATAATAATCACGACCAGCAAGAAGCACCAACCACTCAGTCGGTGCAAAAAAATGGGAAGGAAAAACTTTCTAACAAAAATGGCGCAGAGGTCACCGAAGAGACTGCAACAGTTCTGGAACCCGAAAAAAAAGAGCCACATGATGATTTGTTAAGTCTCACTGATGGTGAATCAAAGGAAGAACCAAACCAGCAGGAAGAACCCGCTCTCGCACTAAGGAGCGACGAACGCCTGAATATTGACTTGGAGGGCGAAAGCAATCAATCAACTAAGGGTAGCAGCTCACGTTTAAAACTTGAAAACACTGAAAATGCAGAGGGAGCGTCTAATTTGAGAAGAAGGCGGGGCCCCCGAAATAATCGACAAGGTAATTCAATCGATGATTAATCAAAGTAATCTACAAACCTAGAAAATTAATTATCTCGCTGCGAAAATAATCCCGAAGTCTATTATTTCTCGATAGCCAGATGCTACCGTATTGTCAGCGGGATAAATAAAACTCTTCTAATTATCTTGCCAAAAGAACAAAGCTCCCCATATGACGGATATCTAGATACCACTGTGATAAGGGGCTAAAAAGCTCCAAACAACCCACAGAGTAGGAAAAATCGTCAGGGTTATGGAATCATTTACCAAAAAAACAAAAACGATACTTGTTGATGCAGAGAGGTTAGCTGTCAATTCAAAAAACCAACAATTGACACCTGAACATCTGCTTAAGGTTTTATTATCCGACAGCGACACGCAATATATGCAATTAGTTAGAGACTCTGGTGGGAACCTTGAAAACATAACTATGGATCTCGAGGCTGAATTAAATAAGTTGCCAAAAGTGATGGTCGAAGGCCAACTTAATCCTTTGCCTACCCGGCAATTTCAGGCTCTTATTTCACTTGCAAAGAAAAACTCTAAGCGATCAGGAAGTGAATTAATTACTCCTGATGACCTACTTCTTTCAATCGCTATAAAAGATGATCTGATTTCTTCGACTATTCTTGACAAAAATGGCGTCTCAAAAACCAAACTGAAACATAGCATTGAAGAAAAAAGGCAGGCGGCATCATCTGATAGTAATTCGCTAGAGGATGAGCAGAGCGCACTTATTAGATACACGCAAGACGTTACTGAGGCCGCAATCAACGGCAGACTGGACCCAGTAATTGGACGCGAAGAGGAAATTAAAAGGACTATACAGGTCATTTGTCGACGAACAAAAAACAATCCTGTTTTAATCGGTGATCCTGGTGTCGGTAAAACCGCAATTGTTGAAGGACTTGCCACGAGAATTGTAAATGCTGATGTCCCCAAGGGATTGCGAAATAAGCGACTTCTAAGCCTTGACCTTGGGTTGCTTATAGCTGGCGCGAAGTTCAGGGGTGAATTTGAAGAGAGATTGAAAAGTGTACTTAAAGAAATCGAGGAATCAAACGGGGAAATAATATTGTTTATCGATGAGCTCCACACATTGGTGGGAGCCGGCGCTGCCGATGGAGCCATGGACGCGTCAAATATGCTCAAGCCGGCGCTAGCACGTGGTACTTTACATTGTCTTGGAGCCACTACACTAGACGAATATCGCAAATATATTGAAAAGGATGCTGCATTAGCAAGGCGATTTCAACCAATAATTGTAGAAGAGCCAAGCCAAGAGAAGAGTATATCGATTCTGCGGGGGCTTCGTGAAAAATACGAACTGCACCACGGCGTTAAGATTCTTGATAGCGCATTAGTGACAGCTGTAAAACTATCAAACCGGCACATTACTCAACGTTTTTTGCCAGACAAGGCTATTGATCTGGTAGACGAAGCCGCCTCATCCAGAAGAATGGAAATAGATTCAAAACCTGAAATCATCGATAAATTAGAGAGAGAAATTGTTCAACTAAAGATAGAGCAGGAAGCCTTAAAAAAAGAACTAACTACGGACAATCGACAACGCGTTGAGACGTTAGAAGAACAGTTGGTTAAACTCCAAACTCAAAGTGAAAAACTCTCTAAACAATGGGAAACAGAAGTTGCACTAGTGGATCAAACACGTAAGTTGCAAGAAAATTTGGAAGACGCAAAGCACTCTCTTACTTTAGCTCAACGAGCTGGTGATTATGAAAAAGCGAGCGAACTTCTATACTCTATCATCCCTAAGATAGAACAGGAGCTAGAACTTGCAAAGAAAAGCTCTAAACAAAAAATGGTCAAAGAAGAAGTAACTGAGAACGATATCGCTTCAATCGTATCGAGATGGACAGGAATACCGGTCGATAAAATGATGACTGAAGAAAAAGAGAAACTCCTGTCTATGGAGAATATATTAAGCCAACGTGTGATCGGACAAAAGGCGGCAATAAAAGCCGTTGCAGACTCCATCCGTAGATCTAGGGTCGGGCTAAAAGACCCCAATAAGCCAATTGGTTCATTTCTTTTTCTTGGTCCCACTGGTGTGGGGAAAACCGAGCTTAGCAAGGCAGTTTCAGAGTTCCTTTTCGACAACGAGGATGCAATTGTCAGAATTGATATGTCTGAATTCATGGAGAAACACAGCGTTGCAAGATTAATAGGTGCTCCGCCAGGCTATGTTGGTTTTGAAGAGGGCGGCCTCCTCACCGAACAAGTCAGGCGAAAACCATATCAAATTATTCTCTTTGATGAGATAGAAAAAGCCCATAGTGACGTTATGAACTTATTGCTTCAGGTTCTTGATGAGGGACGCCTTACGGATAGCCACGGTAGAACGGTAAGCTTTAAGAATACTTTGATAATACTCACTTCAAATCTTGGAGCTCAATATTTAGCAAACCAAGATGAACGCCAAACAAGCCAACAGACCGAAAAATTAGTAGAGAACGAAGTAAAAAACTACTTACGCCCTGAATTTATAAACAGGTTAGACGATATGATAGTATTCTCCAGACTTAGCCCGATAGACATGGATCAAATTGTGACCACTCAGATACGGCATTTACAGGGACTACTGGATGATAAGGGAATACAGATTTCTATTGATGACAAAGCTAAACAGTGGATCTCCAGAGAAGGTTATGACCCAATATACGGCGCTCGTCCACTTAAGCGCTTGATACAAAAGAAATTATACAATGCTATTGCGAATGAACTATTAGAAGATAAAAATCAGGAGATGTCCCACATCAAAGTATCACTTTCTGAGGATCAATTTAAACTTGTTACAGAACAGTAATCAAAGGGTACTTCTAACAAAATCAAGCATCTTTGCGCTCTTTATCCATTCGGTTTTTATAATCCCAACTCATAAGGTTTGATGGGGTAATTCTGATTATGACTTCTTCGGATGCCCCACGCATAAGCCAAGCTTTAAAAGGCGTCTTTGCATTCCCTAAAAAGCGGTCATGTAAATTTTCCAGCGTTTTCCCACTAGGGTCGTGACCCAAAACAGCCAGACCTTGTCCCCTAACCCCATGGTATGGAGGCGCATCAGGAGAGACTTCAAATGCACACTTATTGTTTTTTTTCAATAGCTGAACCACTTTTGACTTCTCTTTGCTGGCACAATATATCACGCCATGCTCATAAAAAAACCATAGCGAAGCTATCACAGGCCAGCCACGAGCAGATATGATGGCAAGTTTTAGCGGAACAACGCAAGCATCAAGATATGACTCAATTTTCTGCATATCCCAAGGCCCATTAATTTTTATTTTTGACATTTCATCTCGCCTCTTGTGGCTAAAATTGCTTCTTTTATCTTTTTGTGCATTTTCTTTAATAATAATTTCTATATCAAACTAATTTCCATTATTTATCCGCTTAACGTAAACCTATTTTTTCTATTGTGAAGAGTGCTAGACATGAACAAAAAAAAAATCAACACGATTGCTGAAGCTTGTTCCGCTCTTAAGGCATGCCAGCTACCTTACGGAAAAGTAGCAGTTACCGATATGGATGGTATTCTGCGAGGAAAATATCTTTCAAAAAAGAAGTTATTGAGCGCTTTAAAGGACGGCTTCGGATTTTGCGATGTCATTTTAGGGTGGGACTCCAATGATCAAATTTACGACGACGTGAAATATACTGGTTGGAGCTCTGGTTTTCCAGATGCACACGTCATGCCTATACCTGAGACCGCCCGGTTTATTCCCTTTGAAAACGACTTACTGTTTTTTTTAGCCGAATTCTATGGAAATGCGTCCAAACTTTGCCCAAGATCAATACTCAAAAAAGTGATTAAAAAAGGCGAAACCTTAGGTTTTTCAGCACTAGCCGGCGCTGAATACGAGTACTTTTTATTTCAAGAAACACCCGAGACTGTACGCGCCAAAAGTTATAGAAACTTGGTGCCA
>CACHDV010000040.1 GCA_902578675.1 uncultured Alphaproteobacteria bacterium | reverse complement strand
CTGCAAAAGTGCTTGCAATTTTGCCTGAGAACTTCGCTATGGAAGTGGTTATGCGCATGCTCCGGATTGAAGCTGTTAATAAAGAAATCGAAAAAGACGTTGAACGGGTCTTACGAACTGAGTTTATGTCAAACCTGGCGAGAACAAATAGGCGAGACAGTCACGAAACCATGGCGCAAATCTTTTCGAATTTAGATAGAGCAACAGAAACGCGCTTCTTAAGTGCATTAGAAGAACGTAATAAAGATGCATCGGAACGGATAAGAGCGCTGATGTTTACGTTTGAAGATCTTAAAAATGTAGATCCAGCGGGGATTCAAACGCTAATGCGTGTTGCTGATAAGGACAAAATGACATTAGCTCTTAAAGGTGCGTCCGAGGAACTAAAAGACTTGTTTTTTTCTAATATGTCAGAGCGTGCCGCAAAGCTGGTAAGGGAAGATATGGAAGCTGCCGGAGCCGTTAGATTAAAAGATGTGGAAGAAGCCCAGCAAGCTCTTGTTCAATCAGCCAAGGATTTAGCCGATCGGGGAGAGATTATTATCGGCGGCGGATCCGGCGACGATCAACTGATATTCTAAAGTTCAATCCTTGTGAAGGCCTCTAACATAAGGGTAAATATTCATCTGGTCTTGTAATGGATCAACATCATTAAACGCCTTTATGATATCGTAAGCAGCCGTGATAGCCTTACTTGGTGTTCCTTCGCCATTTGCGCCGTCAACAAACAAACTTATATCTTTTTCTATAATATGTGCTTCTGCCCCAGACGCATCATATTGTTCAGTTGCTACATATTTTGGAAAAAGAAATTTTGTTGCGAAATTTTGCCCTGAACTCTCATTAATGACTTCCAACATTTCGCCAACTTTAAGCCCTCCAGCCTCGCCATAAGTTAAAGCCTCAGAAGAAATGACATATGAAGCAATGCAAATAGCATTATTCAAAACCTTCATGCGCTGTCCTTGACCTGGTTCGGTGCCTACGTGAACTACGGCTCGCGAATACCCCTCTAGTAGTTTGCGTGCTTTTTTTAATTCCGAAGCTGATCCTGATACCATACTCACAAGCGCACCTTCTTCGGCTCTAAACTTTAAACCGGAAACAGGACTATCCAAATATTGAATCCCAACTTCATTCAAAATTTGAGCGTTGAGTTTTGCTGCCTCTATGCCAATAGTACATGTATCCACAACTACTGTTCCTGCAACGCCCGCCTTTGCGATCTCGCGGACTACTTGTCTGTTAGTTTCAATGGTTGGTAGAGACAAACCTATGACCTTTGCTCTTCTAGCAATTTCGTCGTTTGATTGCGCTATTATACAACCATCCGAGGCTCTATCAGCTGTCCCTGCAATATCATGGACTATTAGTTTACATCCCCTATCGGAGGCATTTCGAGCCATGGGCGCCCCCATATTACCCAAACCAATAAACCCAAAAAGATCCTGACTCATAACTTCACCTCAATTCAGTTAACTTTTTAAACTTGGATACTCATGCCACCATCTATGGATAAAACCTGACCACTAACAAAGCTACCTGCATCCGACATTAGGAAAACTGCTCCTCCGCCAAGTTCATGTGATTGCCCCCATCGCGCAAGTGGTGTTTTAGAAATAACCCATTCGGAAAACTCCTGATCCTCAAGAAGTGCTGTGTTAAGTTCCGTTGCGATGTAACCTGGCGCTATTGCGTTCACCAATATACCGTCCGCTCCAACCTCTACTGCCAACGCTCGGGTTAGAGCTCTAAGGCCCTCTTTTGCAGAGATGTACGCAGGTACTGTTGGGCGTGCTTGGGGGCCTAACATTGAAACGGTATTTATTATTCTTCCGCCACCATTATTTTTCATCAACCGGATAGCCTCGCGGCTCAAACTAAAACAAGATGTCAAGTTAGTTCGGAGAACGAGTTCAAAATCTTCATTCGAAAAGTCTAGAATGGGGCTTCTGAATTGTATACCAGCATTATTTATTAAACCGTACAGGTGACCGAACTCCCCCACTATCCGGCGTAAAGCATTTTTTCCGGCCTCAAAATCATTTACATCAAAGACCTGATAAGTTGCTTTTAGGTTTCGCTCTGTTAATGCTCGTACTTTTTCACGAAGAGCATTTTCATCACGAGCATTTAGGATCACATGCGCTCCATATTCTGCGAGCGCCTCAGCCATAGCGAAACCTATACCCCTCGAAGCCCCTGTGATTAGAATCACACGATCATCAACACGAAATAATTCTTTCATTAGTCCACTCTTCTCGAAAACTAAAGACTGACAAATATTTTATAATCAAATAAGCTAAGTTCACGACTTTAAACACAGGATTATAAAAGATGAAAGATAGTTTGGAAATACTCCCTGTAACCCCTTTAATTGGAGCCGAGGTGATAGGAGTTGATCTTAGTGAACCACTAACAAACCATCAAAGGGATGCTATTCATAAAGCTTTTCTTAAACATTCCGTTTTGTTTTTTCGCAACCAAGACATATCGGTTGAACAGCAAAAGGATTTTGGAAAAAGTTTTGGTGAATTACATATTCATCCCGCAAGAGATCGCAACGGACTTGAAGGTCATCCTGAGATTTTATACCTCAACGCGGGGCCAGATACATCAAGAGTTAATGGGGATGAGTGGCACTCAGACGTATCTTGTGATGAAGAACCTCCCCTTGGTAGTATTTTAAGACTGTTCGAAGTCCCCAGCAATGGAGGCGATACATTGTTTTCAAGTATGTATGCCGCATATGATGCACTATCGGAAGCTATGAAGGAACTCCTTGGAAAACTATCTGCTATGCATGATGGTGGCCCCAATTATATTGACCGAGCGAAACGTGCTGGTATTTATGATCCTACTAAGGTATTCCCAGCTAACCCCCATCCAATTATTCGCACGCATCCCGAAACTGGTCGCAAGGCTATATTTGTTAACAAAATTTTTACACAATATATTGTCGAAATGCCTAAGGATGAGAGTAGGGCTATTTTGGACTTTTTATTTCAACACATCGCCAAACCCAATTTCCAATGCCGGTTTAAATGGGAAAAAGACTCCGTTGCATTTTGGGACAACAGGTGTGCTTTACATCATGCAATGTGGGATTATTACCCAGAAACCAGGCGAGGTTACAGGGTAACGATTAAAGGTGATAAGCCACGTTAATTCCCAAAAATAACCTGTAATCAGAAAGGCGATATTCTTACGCTATTGGTGCTCAAATATTGCTTAACAGCCTTGTTATAAATAGTTTGGGTTTCAGCTACATAAATGTTGAGAAAAAATGAAAGATATACCGTTAGTAGGATATGCTGATAAATTTTCTCTCGAGCCGGATGAGAAAATCAACTTCAAAGTCTCATCTAAATCCACAAAACCTTACTCTGCTAAGCTCATAAAGGTGATTTCGGGTGATCCAAATCCAGAAGGGCCAGGGTTAATTGAGGAAGACTTGGAGGCCGATTTCAACGGATTGTACCCCTCAATAAAAAAAGACATTCAAACAGGGTCCCATATAGAAGTTGATACGAAGTCTTCTTTGAAAGATTTAAAAAGCTTTACTTTTGGAGCCACAATCTGGCCAACCTTACCAAAAAAATATCCTCAAACTATAATTAGTAATTTTGATAGTTCTTCAAATTCTGGCATTACTATTGAAATCGGCCCAAAGGGCTTAAGAGCACAAGTTGGAGATGGAAGTAAAGACGGGCCTCTGCTTGAACTTAATAGTCCATTATCTGAGAGACGATGGTATCACGTTTGGGTAAGTTTTGATGAAACATCGCGCTCATTGAGCATAGGCCAAATTCCCGTTTTTGATGATTTTGATTTAGATGGCGTCAAATTCGCCGAAATTATTATTAATAGGATGCCTCAATTTAATCCTAAACATCCTTTATTAATTGCAGCTCATAAAGAAAACAAGGCAGTCAATCATTTTAATGGGAAGATAGAACGACCTTTCATCCTAAATTTTTCAGCGAATCAAAAAATAATTTTGGATATTGCCGCAGGAAATAGCAATTCTGGAGTTATAGCAGCCTGGGACTTTTCGCAGCGGATAGGAGACAACAAAGTAAATGACTTGGGGCCGGCCAATTTAATAGGAAAATTTGTAAATCTTCCAACACAAGCGGTAAAGAGCTCAAAATGGGATGGAACAGAATTTGATTGGCGAAAAAAACCAGCGCACTACGCAGCAATTCATTTTCACGAGGACGACTTGTATGACTGCGCCTGGGACACGGACTTTAGCTTTACAGTACCAACGAACTTAAGAAGCGGTATTTACGCAGCCAAACTCATTGACGAACAAGACAATGAAGAGATGATCCCATTCTTTGTAACCGCAAAACAAGGTAAGCCTCAGTCACGGATTTGTGTTTTGATACCCAGCTTCACGTACACTGTTTATGCAAATATTGCCCGCGGTAATACAAATAAAAAAATGCTGGAGCGCATAAAAGAGTGGTCCGCAAGTCCATGGACAACAGATAATTTTCCTCAATTTGGATTGTCGACTTATAACTATCATTCCGATGGAAGCGGCATAAGTTCTTCGTCTCGAAGACGTCCTATCTTAACAATGCGATCTAACGTTATATCATATCCAGGCGTTCCAGGATCTGGCTGTCGTCATTTTCCCGCGGATAGCCATCTTTGGTACTGGCTAACGACTAAGGGCTACGAGTTTGACGTTATCACAGACGATGAGCTGCACAAATACGGATTAGCTGCAATAGAAAAATATAGTGTCCTTCTTACATGCTCTCATCCTGAATATCATACTCCTCAATCCTTGAATGCCCTTCAAGAATATACAAATACTGGCGGCCACCTCATGTACCTCGGAGGTAACGGGTTTTATTGGAAAGTGGCTGTTAGTGATGTTTGGCCGGACGCGGTGGAAATCCGACGTGGAGAGGGAGGCATACGAGCTTGGGCCTCCGAGCCCGGCGAGTACTATAATGCTTTTGATGGAGAGTATGGAGGGTTATGGCGCCGTAATGGCAAAGCGCCCCAAGTATTAGCTGGCGTCGGCTTCACATCGCAAGGTGATCATTATGGCTCCCCCTACAGACGAACGCCAGAGTCATATTCCAATGAATGGGCGTGGGTGTTTGAAGGAATTACCGAAGAAATAATAGGTGATTTTGGACTATCGGGCGGTGGAGCGGCTGGATTTGAACTTGACAGAGCAGACACCATGTTGGGCACACCCTTAAATGCTGTAACTTTGGCAAGTTCAGAGGGGCATGATGACAGTTTTGTTTTGGTTCCAGAAGATATTTTAACTCACCACGACACCTGGCCTCATAAACCAATAAAAGAGTTAATACGAGCGGATATCGTTTACTTTGAAACCGCTAAGGGGGGCGGGGTTTTTTCTGTTGGTTCTATAACCTTTTGCGGCAGCCTTCCCCATAATAATTGTGAGAATAACATCTCTAAAATGGTAGAGAATGTCATTAGAAAATTTTTGTCTAATTAGTTGATTTACGTAACTTTTTAGTCGTGTTGATTGAGTATCTCTCTTTGCGTAGTTCCCTTATACTCAGTTCTGAACATGCCGCGGCGTTGAAGTTCAGGAACAACTAGTTCCACGAAATCCTCTATTGCACCTGGACTGTGAATTGCCGTCAGCATAAATCCATCTCCGCCTACTTCATCAATAAAGGCCTGCATTTGATCTACGATACTGGTCGGCGTTCCAACAAACTGTGGTAGGCCAACACTTTGCCCATGACGCGCAGCTACTTCAGACACGGTCATGGGAGTACCGTCTATCTTACGGAAGCGGGTTCTCATGCGGTAAAGCTCAGGTTCTTCTCGTTCTGTCATTAGAGAATCTGGAGGAATTCTAGATAGATCAAAATCTAAATGCGCTGACAAAATTGCCATGCCACCATCTAATGGAACTAGAGAGTTATGCTCCTCTTGACGCTCAAGCGCCTCGGCTTCAGACGAACCAATTATTGGCTGCATGCCAAAAAGAATCTTGCAAGTATCTGGGTCGCGTCCCAGGTCGGACATCCTACTTTTAATTGAATCGAAGTATTTTGCAGCATCAGATGCGCGCGGTTGTATGGCAAAAATTGCGTCGGCATATTTAGCAGCAAAGTCCTGTCCCTTAGCAGAAGTTCCCGCTTGCAAAATTGCGGGACCGTTCTGCGGCGATCTTGTTACGTTTAAAGGACCCCGTGATTTAAAAAATTCACCAGAATACTCTATGCGTCGAACTTTTGTTGGGTCGGCAAAAACTGCTTTATCATGGTCCCTCACGACCGCATCCTCGTCCCATGAATTCCATAATTTTTGGCAGACATCGATAAATTCGTGCGCTCTATCGTACCTTCTGTCGGTTGACTGCCTTTCTTCACCATAATTGGCGGCTTGGTTGCTGTTAATTGAGGTAACGACATTCCATCCAGCACGTCCGCGAGTGAGGTGATCAAGTGTGGCCCAAAGCCTCGCGGCATAGAAAGGGTGGCTGTGGCTGACAGAAAAGGTCGCCGCCAATCCAATCTTTTTTGTAACAGCCGACATAAAAGACAAAAGCGGGATTGGATCATGTTCAGGCGCTTGTGTTGCATACCTTAGTGAAGGTGCCATTGATCCTGTGAAGGTATCAGCAATATAATTTAAATCAGCAAAAAAAACTGTATCGAAAAGCCCCTTTTCACATACTTTTGCTATGTGTTGATATAGCTCTGGACGATCCCATTCATAGCCTCTGTCGATGGTTTTCGGGTGCCTCCACATACCCAGGCTATGGTAAGTCGGTCCATGCACTAAAAATTGTGCGAGGTTTATTTTTTTTCGTTTCTTCACAATATTTTCTCTAGCGCTTCTATTTTTTCGAATTCTTCAACATACCAGAAGTAGAAAAGGTTGACATGTAATTTCAGCCAAAAATCGCATAATCAATTAAATAGCGTTCAATTTTTAAATTTTATGATATGCTTTCTGTTAAGGAACAAGGGTGTCAAATCGAATGTCACAAGATTATGTAAAAGAAAAAGCCCTCGAAGCAATCGAGGCTGCAAGTGAAAACCGTAAAGATGCTGCGCAACTCCTTAGGGTATGGTCCGAGAATGACAATGAGCTCAAGAAAGCACTTATCAAACCATTTTTATTAAACATTTGTTCATTAGCTATCCAACGAGCAACCACTGAAACCTCTCAAAAACGCCAAGATCCAAGCAGTAATAATTCATCTCTACTTTCAGCCATTGCTTCCCCACAAACACTGACAATGTCAAGCAATAAGCAACCCCAGTCGCCGCCGCCTAGAAGCAGCATCCGTCACCAGCAAGCAATAGCGTCCCTTGCTGCTTCATTTAAAAGAACTTAGTTGCTTGATTTTTCATTCCGAGCTGCGACCATATTGTTATATATCGAAGCTATATAATCTGCGTTACCACCAGTCTGTTCGCTAGCACTCGTTTTATTTTCAGCAGTCTCCGATACACCCTTAGCAATCATCTCAGGTGTCGCCTCATCAGGCGCTATAATCGACCCATTCTTTTGTATGCCTGCTACAACATCTTGAGCTTGTTTACGAAACCGCTGATATGACGTGTTCTCTCCTGAAGTATCGTTTCTCGCTTTTGGGTCCGATGCCCTTGCAATAGCCATAGAAAAGATATCAAGGACTAAGTTGGTGTCATAACCACCAAGATATTCATCTACCATTGCATTGAAGACATGGGTGATATAATTTTGAGCGCCTCTTTGTCCCATTAAACCCGATCCCAGGGAAGCGTCAGCCGCTTCAATCATTTTATTGGTAGGTTCTCGAGGCATTATCACAAATCCGGCTAGTTCTAGAGATTGCAAAACTTCCTTACTATCACTTATATAATTCTCCCATTCACTCTCTATGAGAAACGATCCAAGAATATCGACTTGGTCATTTTGTACACGGTTCACATATCTAGCAAATTCCTTAGCTAAGTGCTGCGTTATATCGAACGTTTGGCTTATCTGTTCTCGCCCGCGCATCTAAACTCCTCCAATTTTAAACAATATAAATGTGAAATAAACAATGGCTACAGCCTATTCAAGCTTTGTAAATTAAAATCCTCAACTGACATTTCAAATATCACGATCTATAAGAAATGATGGTAACTGTCCCGGCAACCCATCATCCAAATATTTCCTTTGATTGCCTGAAGAGATACTTCTCCAATCCCTCTCGGAATTTTTATCCGTGCGCTTGAGCGACAGGTATGCTTTATCGTGGGCTTCTCTCTGAACCTCTATCTTCTGCCATCTTGGAAGAGTAGCAAAGAGTAGCCCTGCTCGAGTGACATCTTTTATTTCTCCTGATCTATAGGCCCTGTCTACCTCTCTAGAAACTAAATTCGAAACTCCTAGTTGTTCATTCATTGCGCTTGAGAGTATGCCCAAGGCGCGGCGGTCCAACGGATCTATCTGTGACATTCTTTTCTCCGCTATAATTTAGACAACAAAATATTGGCTCTATTTGTAACGGTTAGTGTATTATAAACATAAACAACCACGATAAGTCTTAAAACAAAAAACAAATGCCACCAATAAATAAAATCGCTCTAACACGCGAAGCAATAGAAAACGGCAAAATCCATCAATTAATTAAAAATGGAGACTACGGAGTAACGTTCATCTCCGACGAGGAACGTCAAAATTCGTTGAAGGAAATGTTCAATTATCAGGACATAACGAGCGATGTATGGTTATTTGGTTATGGTTCTCTGATTTGGAACCCAGCCATTAATTATTCAGAACGTAGTCCAATGGTAGTGTCTGGATATCATAGAAAATTTTGTCTCGAAACCCACATGGGAAGAGGATCGAAGGATGCACCAGGTCTTATGTTAGGGCTTGATGTAGGGGGAAGCTGCCGGGGAATGGGTTATAGACTATCCCCTGATGAAGCGTTTCGAGAGTTAGAGATAATATGGAAAAGAGAAATGGTAACCTCGTCTTATGTTCCAAGATGGCTATCTGCTTCGACTGGCGGAGAAAAAGTTAAAGCAATTGGCTTTGTTGTAAATAGGAAAACCGACCGTTATGTGGGCAGTCTAGAGGACGCTGAGGCTGCACAATATATTTCACAAGGTAGTGGTTTTTTAGGAACGTGCCTTGAATATTTGAATAATACAGCATCTCATCTAAAACAAAATGGAATGCCAGACAAGTACCTCAATCGACTTCAGGCTATGGTCAATCAGCTAAAGGTATCGTAATCGCGCGAATACAATTAAAAATAAGTCCCAGCTAATGTATAGAGATTACCGCCCACCCCCATCTTATACTTAGACACACCAGGCATTGAGAACCCATCCACACCGCCTAAGTCAAACCACTTTACGCCTCTTCCTTTTAACTCTTTAATTGCAAACCAAAGTAGCAAATTATTCGCATTTAAAATACGACCCTCCTCAGAATTCCAACCCACATAGTACGTTGCGGTTGTCCCATGTTTGAAAACTAATATCCCGCTCACTGGTTGACGATTTTTATATGCAGTAAAAATAAGAGTTCCTTGTTTATTTCTTATTGTCAGCGAAATTGCAGATATGAATGCAGAAGCTGGCATTCTAAGCCTTTTGGACTTTCTAGCCTCGTCATGTCTCGTGAGCAACCAGTCTAACGTATCGCCTTGATGGGTTAATTTTATTTGTAGCCCTTGTTTTTCGGACTTTTTTAGCTGGTTCCGCCATTTTCCGTCCATTTGACTTAGCAACATTTCCTCTGTCTGACACAAGTCTAAAAGAACCGAACTATAACCTGTTACAACTTTTCTCATCCGCATTTTGTCGAAAGTTTTGAGAATTGGATCACAAAAGAAGCTTTCAGGAGTCCAAAGCAGAAGATCGAAATTCCAAAATGAGTAGCGTTGATAAATTAGGTCTAGAACGTTGTTTTTTTGATCATCAGTTACTTTTTCAAAGAAAAGCGGCCCTCTAACAATTTTTGCTATGCGTAAAAATTTAAAAATTCGCCACTCGACAGCCTGAACTATGGCCACAGGCAACTTTTTATCATAAATAACCCCGTGAACTGGCTGATATGGCGTTAACCCTGCAAACGCCTGACCATAGGACCAAGTCTGTTCGATTGGGAAAGGAGAGATTCTTTCCATCCATGCATCCCATTGATATTCATTAACTCCGTCCCAAGCAATAGTAAGTTTTCCATCACTTTTTTTGGATATTTGAACGGAGTTTCTTTTGTCTTTGTAACGCTTTGATTTGACCATATTTTTAATGAAGCTAAATTAAGACGAGACGTTCAGGATTCTCAAACTTTATCTTGTTTTATCTACACAAATTTTACAAATTCATAAAAAGCTAAAACAAAAATCGTGCAGTGCCATATGTTTAGTCCGTTCAAAAAGCCAATACTTTTCCGAGGTAGACCCGTTCCAGGTAGGCGTTTTACAATAATTTCTTTATTATATTTCACCGTTTTTGTCGCGCTTCCCATTTTAGCTTTCACAGCTGGGCTAGATTTACTTGGATGGCTTATAATGACCAAAGTTTTTAACTCGTCATGTTACGGTATCCTATGTCTTTTTTAATCTAAGCTAATCCATCAGATACTTTTTAATTTTAGGACAGCGGGGTACCTTCAATGGTTATTCTATGCATCATACGACGACTTCCCTGATAGTCGTTGACCGCCAGATGCCAAGTGGCCCGATTATCCCAAAAAGCAATAGAACCTTCTTTCCACTGAAAGCGGCATGTAAATTCAGGACGAGCAGCGTGTGCATAGAGATACTCCAGTAATGGTTTTGACTCTTCATCACTCCAACCTTCGAACCCCAAGGTAAAGCCAGGATTTACATATAATGACTTCCGACCGGTCTCAGGGTGAATGATGACGACTGGATGTATAGCTTCTTGGGTTGCTGCTTCTGGATTTTTAATTCGCCCAACAGTGTCATCATTACCTTTCTTCGCCCTAGCTGCTCCAAATACGTGCACACTAGAGTGACGTGCGCGTAAGTTGCCTAACGTGCTTTTTAAACCATCAGATAACGTGTCATAAGCCTTGTACATACTAGCGAATACGGTATCTCCGCCACTTACAGGCACCTCATGAGCAAATAACATGGACCCCAAAGCTGGTGCGATATCATACGAATGATCAGTGTGCCAAGAACCACCAATATTATTTTTCTGATCAGGTTCTTTGACAACTAACGCAATTTGTGGATAGCCCTCAACAGAGGAAAAAAAGCGATTAGTATTAATTTCACCCCAACGTTTAGCAAACCTAATTTCATTTTCAGGGGTTAACTTTTGATTGCGAAAGAAAATTACTGCGTATTGCCCAAATACTTGTCGGACTTCCGTAAGTTGCTCGTCCGGGATTGCCTCGTTTAGATTGATGCCAGAAATTTCGGCCCCCAAAGCACCTCCAAGTGGCTTCACTCTAATCGTATTATAGTCGTCAATCATAATTTACTCCTTTGGGCAACAGGTCTGTATTTCAGATAACAGGCTAAGACCCTTGTCAAAACCAATCAAGGTCTATTACTTTTGACTTTTTATTTATTATATCTCGACTATCTCAAAATACCGGGGGAATACAGATGATATCTATGTTCAATTTAGACGGACGCGTTGCAATTGTGACAGGTGGCAACGGAGGAATTGGTTTAGGCATGGCAGAGGGACTGGCACAAGCAGGGGCTAAAATAGTTCTCGTAGGCCGCAACTCAGAAAAAAATGCTGCCGCTGTCTCGCGTTTGGAGAAGCTGGGGGTAGAAGTTTTCTCTATCGAAAAAGATCTCACTGAAGCCACCGCAGGGGCAGAGATAGCCTCAGCCACTGAAGAGAGATTTGGCCGGATTGACATATTAATCAATAATGCAGGGAGCAATATACGTAAACGCCCCGAAGATCTTGAGCCAGAAGAATTCCGTTGGGTACTTGAGACAAACTTAACAAGTGCATTCTTATGTAGCCAAGCAGTCTACCCCGCCATGAAACAAGTAGGAGCCGGAAAAATAATTAATATCGGCTCAATGTACTCTATTTTTGGTGGTGTAGTATCGACTGCATATTCGGTAAGCAAAGCAGGTATTGTCCAGATGACTAAATCAATGGCAACAGCTTGGGCTCCAGAAAATATTCAGGTAAATGCCGTTCTTCCTGGTTGGATTGATACTGAGTTGACGCAAAAGGCTCGAAAAGAAGTAGACGGCCTTTATGAGCGCCAACTTGCGCGCATACCTGACGGCCGCTGGGGAACCCCTGAAGATCATGCTGGTGTCGCCGTTTTTCTTGCAAGCTCTGCGTCAGATTATATTACCGGGACCGCGATACCTGTAGATGGTGGTTTTTCGATTTCTGGCTAACTAATTTATTGTTAACTGTCTTAATCTTTGAAAGTAGCCCTACCTAGATCATAAGCTGTCTGGAGAAAGATAATGGAGAAGGATCAAAAAATATCTATTGTTACTGGAGCCGGGACCGGGGTAGGTAAATCTGCCTCTTTAGCCTTAGCAGATGAGGGATGGACTATTGTTTTGGCTGGTCGCCGAAAAGACCCTATTGAAGCCGTGGCGAATGAAATAAAATGTAGGGGCGGAAATGCACTAGCCATTGTAACTGACACATCTGATACCAAGAGTGTAAAGGGACTCTTCGAAGAAACGAAGCGGGCCTTTGGCCGCTTGGATCTATTATTTAATAATGCGGGAACCAATGCACCAGGAGTATCATTAGAAGATTTAAGTTTCGAGCAGTGGACTAACGTAGTAAACGTAAACTTAACAGGGGTATTTCTCTGTACTCAAGAGGCCTTTAGACTTATGAAAGCCCAGACACCAATGGGAGGACGGATCATAAATAATGGATCTATATCTGCTCATGTGCCAAGGCCAGGGTCTGCTCCCTATACTGCAACGAAGCATGCCGTCACTGGATTAACCCGATCTACATCCCTGGATGGAAGGAAGTATAATATTGCATGCGGACAAATTGACATTGGAAATGCATTGACCGAAATGGCTGCAAGAATGACCAAAGGTGTACCGCAAGCCGATGGGAGCATCCAGGTTGAACCTGTGATGGACGTAGCGAATGTCGGTAAAACAGTGGCCCATATGGCAAGTTTACCAATGGAAGCAAATGTTCAATTTGTAACTGTTATGGCCACTAACATGCCATTTATTGGCCGTGGTTAGAAAATATAGCACAAGATACGGGCGTTAATTAGTAGGCTAACTGCTCCGATGCCTTTTATTTTGGTCCATTTTTATTTAAACCAAATAAATTCGCTGCATTAAGCCCCAGAATGTTTCGCTTAGCTTGTTCATCTAAAAACGGAATATCGTAGATCACGCTTGGCGTGTCAAAATCGAAATGGGGCCAGTCTGACGCATAAAGTAAATTTGAGTTGGCATTGATCATATCGAATGTGCATTCCAACGCCTTCATATTACTTTTTTCCATCGGCTGGCAGGTATAGAAGCAATTGTCCGCCATATACTCACTCGGCATGCGCTTTAAAAGAGGAGCCTCCGACTGCCTCATAAGATACTGGTCATCCAATCTTTGCATTAAAAACGGAACCCAAGATAATCCGCTTTCGACCCATAAGGATTTCAGATTTGGAAATCTTTCCGGAATACCATTTAATATCCAATTAGTCATATGCACGATATTACACCAGGCAAATCCCAGCGAATGCATGCCTAGAAATGTATTACATGTCGCCAAAGACGGGTCCTGCCAATGATAACCCGCATGGAACGCTATAGGTTTGCCAGTTTCTTCAATGGCTCTATACAAATTCATATATTCATTAGCATGAACTGGTTTATATCTTGTAGAAGTCACACAATACCCAATAACCCCTGGGGTATCTGCAAATTCTTCAACCATCTTAAGCGCTTCAACAGGGGTATTGAACGGTAAAACCACCAACGTCACCATTCCAGGATCACCTGGCAAAACTTTTTCGGTCAGCCATCGATTATAGGCACGTGAGAGGAACACTTCCATTTCTGTTTGCGGATGCATACCCAGGAATAACATCGGCGTTGGGAAAATAACCATATAGTCAACACCCAGCCCATGCATTGCTCTGCGCGTCAAGACGACGTCGCGATGCACATCCGTCTCCGTAACTTTTTCGCGTTGACTAGACTGGTGCGGTATCCTTCCGCCAACATCCTGATAGCGAAGGCCAAGATCACCGTTAAGTCCATAAGGAGGCGCACCGATTCTCTCGGAATGGTACATTTTAGCCTGATCACGAACGACCGGATCCTCAATAAAAGACGTAACTTCCGGCCAGCTTACGGTCTCGACATGATGCGCGTCTATGTCAACTATGAGCCAATCCGCGTATCCTTTTCTTTCAGCATCTTGCCGAGACTTTGCTAAGTAATCTCTAGTATCAGTAGTTGTATTAATTTCTTGGACAGGATGTTCAGTCGCAGGTCTAATTAATGCATCCATGTTTCCCCCTTATTTATTCCCTCAACAAGGTTTCATTAGCACTATAG
>CACHDV010000039.1 GCA_902578675.1 uncultured Alphaproteobacteria bacterium | reverse complement strand
AGGATTTTTTAGAAGAGTTGAGGGGCATTTTGTCTGGAGATATAGATATCAGCTGTCTAGGCGAGCCTATGGTTGAGTTCACTCGCCTCAAAAAAAGCGTCAAGGAAAACTACTATATCCAAAGTTTGGGTGGTGATACATCTAACTGCGCTGTAGCTGCTGCACGTCAGGGTGCCAAAGTAGCCTACATTACCGCTGTCGGAGATGACCGCTTCGGTCGCTTCGCAATAGATTTTTGGAGAAAAGAAAATATTGACGCTACTGGTGTTTCGGTTTTCGCCGATTATCCAACAGGAATTTATTTCATAGAACCTGCTGGTAATGCGCGCGACTTCACCTATTACCGAAAAGGGTCGGCTGCGAGTATGATGACGCCAGAAAATTTTCCCGTGGAAATCATCTCGAAATCCAAATTTCTGCATCTTTCGGCAATTAGTCAAGCTATAAGCAATACAGCATTGCAAACATGTGCGTACGCTATAAATCTTGCAAAGCAAAATGCTGTTAAAATTTCGTATGACACGAATTTGCGGTTAAATCTCTTGGATCTTAAAAGCGCGCGGAAACTGATACACGAGACCTCCAAGACAGCTGATATACTTCTCCCCAGCCTTGATGAGGCACGTTTGCTAAGTGGAAAACAATCGATAAGAGATATTGTGGAGTATTATATCAAATTTGGGCCGGACATTTTGGCATTGAAGTGTGGTGATCAGGGGGCAGTGATAGCTTATAAAAATAAAATCGAGTTTTTACCCGCAATAAAAGTTAATGCAATTGATACGAGTGGGGCGGGCGATACGTTTGATGGCGCATTTCTCTCACGAATAGCCTCAGGATATTCGCCATTTGATGCAGGAGAATATGCTGTGACTGCAGCAGGGCTTTCGGTAAAAGGATACGGTGCTGTTAAAGCTATTCCTACCAGAAAAACAGTTTTAAAGGAAAACGCAAACAGGTGAAAAAATGTCGTGGGTTATTTAGGAGTGCGGGTAATGACAGCTCGGGATTTTATAATAAAAAACATTGCCAATAAAGCTATGATAATAGTTAGAAAAAAGGTGATATTATATGCTCCTACGATGGAATAGCCGGCGCTGAATAAAAGTGGCCCAATAAAAACGCCCGAAAAAGTAATAAAAAAGCTTGCCCCAGTGGTTTTACTAACATCGCTTTTAGGCGACAACCTTACAACTTCGCTTGCATAGACACCATTCCATCCCATACCAGCAATACCGAAGACAAAACAAAGTGAAAATACTAAAACTGGAGGCCATTGTGGCGATAAAGTGATCGTTATAACGGCACAAATCGTGGCAATCAAAGCTATGGCCATTAAGGCCAAGCGGCCATTGTTAATTTTATCTGCAACCCACCCCCATGTCACTCTTCCGAAGATACTTGAAAACTGAATTACAGATAACCCCAATCCAGCTAGAACAAGTGAATACCCTATATCTTCTACCAACATCGTAACGGTATATGTTGTCAAAGTAGTTTGGACTGCCCCCATGCACATACCATATAAAGCAACCCATCGCAGCGAGGTTAGCCGCCAAACGAGTTTAAGGTCGGCTAATGGGTTTCGAAGCAGGGTTACATTACTTGACCTGTCGCTGTCCCATTGGCTTCGGAAAGGTTGCATTGCAAGGCAAAGTGCTGCTGCGACTGCCACTGAAAATAGCATACTTTGTTGCCATCCAAACTCTAAGGCGAGTTGTGGAGCAAAAATACCGGCAAGCACCCCGCCAATGGGAACGCCCGTAAATCGAATTGAGAAGATAAGGTTTCTATTTTTCTGCGTTGCTACTTTTGATAATAAATGTGAGGCAGGTGGGGTTATCATGCCGTAAGCCCATCCGAGAATCATTGAGCCCAGGGCAATTAAAAATAAAGATCCTCCCATCAACATTAAATGGGAAATGCCTATCAAAAAAAGTGCTAACTGAGAGGTTCTCCAGGCACCAAACCTTGTAACGAACCCCCCGGCAAATAGGCTAGATATCATTGCAAAAATATAAAGTATTAAGACGGGATACGCTACCAAGGAGGCATTTAACCCTACGTCATCGGCCACCTCAGGAGCTATCGCCGGTAACCAAAAACCTGCCACGGCCCCGGTCCCTTGAACCAGGATTAAAAACCCCACGACGATAAATGTATCGAGTCGTGAGTTAGTCATTTACAGATTATTCTGTCCTAGGTTACATGCAAAGCCGCGGTTGACCCTAACACAGCTTGTCTAAACCTCGTTTTGATGTAAACGCCATCTCTTGAAGGTAAAACTAATTTGGGTTTTGTATTCTCGACCTTTATGCTAGCAACAAGAGGTAGCGGTGATGTTTTTAATGCGTTTATTAAATTCTTGAGGTCCTCATCATTATGGACGGTCATTGTGGTTGGGATACCGGCTCCAGCTGCCATAGCCGCTAGGTCTGTGCCACCCGATGTATGGGTTTTTTGCATACCTGTTTCACCATAGTGTTCATTGTCAAGAATTATAATTACTAAGTTGTCTGGTCTTTGGTTTGCGACGGTTGCAAAAGATCCCACTCCCATTAGTGCTTCACCATCGCCAGTAATTACCCAGACGTTTCTTTTGGGTTGAGCTAGAGCACAGCCTAATCCCATCGATATAGCACAGCCCATACCACCCCAATTATAAAAGTTTTCAGGTTGATGGTCTGATGCGGCGAGGTCCCAAACAGGAGAACCAAGTCCTGCAATGGCAAGCGCATTTCCCCGGACTTCCATTAACTTATTCAAAACGTCACTGCGATTTAACTTAGTTGTCGACATTTATTACCTCCTCTGCCACATCAGCTATGAACGACTTGGCACCAATCAGTTTTTGGCCAATTAGAATAGCTACGGCGGCATTTGATACAAATGCCATCTTCAGCCCGGCTTCAATCGCCTCAGCGGCCTCATCGTCAGTCTCCACCTCAAAAACATGCATGCCTAGACTTTTAAGGACGGGTGCTACCGCTTGACCCATCGGCATTTGCCATGGGTTCGACTCCCCATATTGTCCTCGCATCGTGACAATCATAAAAAGGGGGAACTGGCAGGAGCTAACTATTGATGCAATTGCGTTAACTGTATTTCCAACACCACTACTTTGCATCAAAACCGCTGCCTTCTCACCCCCTAGCCACGCACCTGACGATAAGCCGATACCTTCTTCTTCTGTTGTCATTACAACGGATTTTATATCGTTATCGGCATGGCAACTCTTAATCAATTCTGTAAGACCGGCATCGGGTACATAACCTACCGTCCTTATATTATGTTTTTTAAAAAGGCGATGTGCCGCTGTAGTCCATGGTTCGGCCATGTCTCAATCACTCCAAAGCAAGTATTAAAATTTTAACGCAAAAAAACATGAAAATACTTTGAATATTGGTATGACATTGGCATAATTCTTCGTCAACTCCGGCTATCAATATTTCTTGTTTGTGTTGCTGAAAAGAAAAAGTGTTTTCTCAGTGTTAAAAAACATGCGAAAGATGATAAAGCAAAGTTATTTAGGTGGAAACGTAAATGCCATTAGATACAGATAAAAATCGACCAATAGCTACAACGGCACATTGGGGTACTTATTATGCTGAGGTAGAGAATGGTAAACTAACGGGTCTGCGAGATTATGAAAAAGACCCATCACCATCGATTATTGGTCAGGGAATTCTTGAAGCGTTGGATGATAAAGTACGGGTGCGACGCCCAATGGTTAGAAAAGGCTTCCTAGAAAATGGTAAAAGCTCGAATAGAAAACTTCGGGGTAAAGAGCCATTTGTTGCCGTGTCGTGGGAAAAAGCCTTGGACTTGGCCGCAAGTGAGATCGATAGAGTTAGAAATGATTTCGGTAATAAGTCAATTTTTGGAGGTTCTTACGGATGGGCAAGTTCTGGTAGATTTCATCATGCACAGAGCCAGGTCCACCGTTTCTTAAATACTATTGGCGGTTACGTGGCTCATAAGAATAGCTATAGCCATGCTGCAGCCGAGGTGATTTTGCCACATATAGTAGCAGAAATGAAACCGATCATTTTTGATCAAGCCACTCAGTGGCCTGATATAGCTTCGGAGTGTGAGCTAATTGTTGCATTTGGTGGGTTGCCCCATAAAAACGCGCAAGTGAATTTAGGGGGCGTTGGGCGGCATACGTTGCATGAGGAAATGAATAATTGTTATGAATCCGGGATAGAATTCGTAAACATAAGTCCGCTTAAAAGCGATATAGCCGAGCATTTTGAACCAGAATGGATTGGCATTCGACCAAATACGGATGCAGCTTTAATGCTTGCAATCGCTTATGTACTTCTAAATGAGTCGTTGTATGACGAGAGTTTTATAAAAAAATATACTGTCGGGCTCGATAAGTTTATCCCCTATGTCAATGGTATAGAAGACGGTTGCCCAAAAAACCCATTATGGGCCTCTAAGATTACGGGAGTACCAGCTGAAACTATCATTGAGTTGGCCTATCGGATGGCCGAGTGTCGAACGATGATCATGACCGCATGGAGCTTGCAACGTGGTGATCACGGGGAGCAACCTATTTGGTTAACCGTTGTTTTGGCTGCGCTGTTAGGTCAAATAGGATTGCCTGGAGGTGGATTTGGAATTGGCTATGGTTGCGAAAACGGGGTAGGGAACGCAGTTAAATACCATAGATGGCCAGCCCTCTCTCAAGGTGTTAATAAGGTGTCCGAATTCATTCCGGTTGCTCGTATCGCCGATATGTTGCTGTCACCAAATAAGGTCTTTGATTACGATGGGAAGAAGTTGAAGTATCCCGATATAAAGTTAGTTTATTGGGCGGGAGGTAATCCGTTCCACCACCATCAAGACCTTTCCAGATTGATAGAGGCGTTCACCAGACCGGAATGTATAATAGTTAACGAAATTTGGTGGACCTCAACGGCTCGCCATGCCGATATAGTTTTTCCAATCACCACAGCGCTTGAGCGAAACGACCTTATGATAACCAAATGGGAGCAAACGGCTTCGCCAATGCATAGAGCTATTGACCCAATTGGTGAAAGTAAAAATGACTATGATGTTTTTACAGAATTATCTACTCGTCTTGGTTGCTGGGAAGAGTTCACCGAGGGGCGTGACGAGGAAGGGTGGTTAAGACATTTATGGGATCAAGCAAGACAGCAGGCGGGACGGGCAGGCTTTGAACTTCCAGATTTTGAAGCTTTTTGGGCTATGGGACCAGTTGAACTTCTCAAACCAGACAAACCTAGTATTCTTCTGAGCGAGTTTCGAGAGGCCCCTGAGAAAAACCCTTTATCCACGCCATCCGGAAAAATAGAGATATTTTCAGAAGTTATAGACAAATTTGGTTATGATGATTGCAAAGGATGTCCTGTCTGGATGGAGCCCATAGAATGGTTAGGAAGTGAAAGTGCAAAAGAGTTTCCATTGCACTTAATCTCAAATCAACCGAGTACACGCTTGCACAGTCAGTTAGATAGCGGTGGGATCAGTAAAGGGGGTAAAATAAAAGATCGCGAGCCTATGGTAATGCACCCTGATGATGCTGAAAAAAGAGGAATTCAAACTGGCGATGTTGTCAGAGTTTACAATAAAAGAGGTAGCTGCTTAGCAGGCGTAAACATCTCCACCAATATTTTACCTGGTGTGATCCAATTAGCCACAGGGGCTTGGTTTGATCCCCTTCACGGTGATGATGGAAGTTTACTTTGCAGGCACGGTAATCCTAACGTTTTAACTCGGGATGAAGGCACATCTAAACTGGCGCAGGGACCGACGGCGCATTCTACACTCGTAGAAGTCGAGAAATATGCCAGCACCCTTCCGGCGGTAGAAGCTCACGAGGCACCAACCATTTCTGATTCCATCTAACATGGTTGGCATCGATTTAACTGGCAGAAATGTGCTAATAACTGGCGGCGCTAGCGGAATAGGAAAGGCGAGTGCAAAATCTTTTGCCGCTAGCGGTGCTCGTGTAGCAGTCACGGATATAGATAGGGATGGAATTCAAGAAACTGTCCGAGGACTAGGAAACGAGCATTTTGCTATTGATGGTGATATTTCCAATAAAAACGATGTTGATAAAATTATTAAAGCAGCGGGCGAGGCTCTTGGTAACATTGATATATTAATAAATTCTGCCGGTGTATCCGATGTAATAATGTCTACCGTTGATCAAGAAGTTGAAACTTGGCAGCGCATTATAGATATTAATCTTACAGGAACTTTCTTGGCGAGCCAGGCGGTTGCTACCGATATGTTGAAAAGGGGAAATGGATGTATCGTGAATGTAAGCTCGATTGCTGGCCTGGTTGGTTTACCTCGGCGTAATGCGTACACCGCCTCTAAACATGGCGTCGCGGGAATAACTAAAACACTCGCGGCAGAATGGGGAATCAGCGGCGTTAGAGTCAATGCTGTCGCTCCAGGTTACGTGCTAACGCCGATGGTCGCTGATCTTATAAGTAGTGGCAAGTTAGATGAAAAAAATCTTGTGAGGCGCACGCCGCTGGGCCGGCTGGCTTCTCCCAACGAGATAGCAGAAGTTATTCTTTTTTTGGCTTCAAAATTAGCATCTTATATAAACGGCGCTATAATACCAGTAGATGGTGGATACACGGCTTACGGGGCTGCTGGACCTGCTGTTGAGATAGAATGACTTAACGTTGGCGAAAAAAACCATCAGTTGGAAAGAGCGCTCTAATAATCTGGGACTATCCGTTGTTTTGGATGTGGAGGTTTTATTTCGAGAAAAAAGTGATTTTCAGACAATAGAAGTTCTCAGCCACGATCGTTTTGGTAGGTTGCTGTCTTTAGATGGATATATTCAAGCCTGCCAGGCAGATGAGTTTATTTACCATGAAATGGCCGTGCATGTACCTCTTCTTGGTCAACAACGTTCAGATACCTCCGTTCTGATAGTAGGAGGAGGTGATGGCGGAATATTGCGAGAAGTTCTTAAACATGATTTTGTTAAAAGCGTTACTATGGTCGAAATAGACAAAAAGGTCATAGAAGTATCAAATAGATTTCTAGGGATTCAGGGAAATTATGAGGATCCACGTGTGTCCCTGGTAATCAAAGACGCTAGCGAGTTTGTAGTTAAGGAAAAAAATAATGGCGTTTTATATGATGTCATAATCTTAGACTTAACAGAACCGATTGGCCCCTCCGCAAGCGTTTTCACACTTGATTTTGTTAAAAATATTTCGAAACTTATTGGTTCATCAGGCGTTATAGTTGATTCAGACAGTATTTTTCTTGCTCAAAGTGATGGCTTTTTTTTGCAAGAAGAGAGCGGCGATGGCGAAAATTTATTTTCTGTTATAAGAAAAACGAAAATACTTCCTGCAATTGAGATTTTTAGAACAGATGTCCCGTTTTTTCCTGGAGCAGATTTTATGTTTTTTTTATATGGATTAAAACAGATTAGCTATAAAAAGCCGACATCTGAATATTTAGGAAAACACTACAGCCCGGCTATTCACGAGGCCGCTTTTGTATTGCCGGCTTGGCAACGTAAGTGGTTGGGGTAATCGTCGTTTTATCTCGTTATACATTCGAAAACGGGCATAATTATATTTGATTATACCTTCCATCTAAGTCAAACTACAGGCCAAAAAAATTTTGGAAACACTCAACTTTGGATACTCCTTTGGACACAATTCCGCAACTATTTACTCACGCAGCCAACTCTTATGGCGAGTCAAAAATATACGGGGCGGATGAAACATTTAGCTATAGAAACCTTGAACTTGAGGCGCGTAGAATTGCGCAAGGGTTGACGCAACTTGGTGTAGGTCCGGGTGACAGAGTGGGGTTTTGGCTTCCCAATAATAAGGCATACATAGGGTTATTAGGTGCGTGCGGGCATCTTGGTGCGATAGCAGTTGCAATGAACACTAGGTTTCGAAAAGCAGAAATAGAGGATGTTATACGAAGAGTTGAGCCAAAGGTTATCGCATTTGTTTCAAACATTGGGAGCGCAAATAACATCGATATTATGAACGAAGTTGACCCGAAATTGTTGTCGAAATGCTCTGCGTTAATTCAGTGCGATGGTGAAAAAGTGGCAGATATTTCGCATGCTAACGTTCGTGCCTATGAAACCTTGCGGCTAGCGGAGCCCATAAAATCTTCTTTAGGAAAACCACAATCTCCGTTCTGTATTTTCAACACTTCCGGAACCACTAGCCTTCCTAAATTTGTCCTTCATAATCAGCAACAAGTTGCTCGGCATTCCATCGAAGTAATGGAATTATTGAAGATGAAAGAAACCGACACGATGGTGCTGCAATCGTTACCATTCTGCGGTGTTTTTGGATTTATATTTCTGTTGAGTTCAGTGAGCGCGGGCGCGCCGTTTGTGATGCCGCCTATATTTGAAGCTAAGAGCTGTGCAAAGCAGTTAATAGACTTTAAAGTGACCCATGTTGCGGGAGGCGATGATATGTTTTTTCGTCTGTTGCAGGAGGGAGAGGCCTTGAGCCAAACTAAGGTCAGTCCATTCCCGGCTTTAAAGTACTGCCCCTATGCCTCTTTTAATTCTGCTCTGGCCGATTTTCCCTCAACAGCTGCCGAACGAGGAATACCGTTGATCGCACCATTTGGTATGAGCGAGGTGTTTTCTTTCTTCTCACTGAGACATGCAGACGATCCCTTGGAACGGAAAACATTAGGCGGCGGGTTCCCAGTAAATAGAGAGGCAAAAGTACGTGTGCGTGATCCGGAGACGGGTTGTCTTTTAGGTCATGAAAAGGAGGGAGAATTAGAGATTTGGAGCCCAAATATTTTTGTTGGGTATTATGGCGATGAGACTTCGACAAAAGCAGCGTTCACAGACGATGGTTTTCTTAAAACCGGCGACCTTGGAACAACTTGCAGTGACGGTTCATTTACTTATTTGGGGCGAATGGGAGATGTGTTGAGGCTTGGAGGCTTCTTAGTAAATCCCCTGGAAATTGAAACTTTTTTGTGTAAGCACAAGGTAGTTAATGACGCGCAGGTTGTTGCTGTTCCAACAGAAAAAGGTAATAAGCCGGTGGCTTTTATTCTGCTAGAAGAAGGTGCTCAATTAGACGAAGATGAAATAATCGCTTATTGCAAGCGGGGGCTGGCCGGATTTAAGGTTCCAATTTGTGTTTTAGAAATTGCAAAATTTCCAACAACACCAAGTCCAAACGGCACCAAAATACAAAAATCCACACTTAGAAAATTAGCTATTGAGCGTCTTGAGCAGGTCTAGTGTTCAACCTGTTATTTTGTTAGAAACTCCAAGTTTTGGCAATTTCTAGTGGAACCATCTCGTAAGCGTTGAGCTACAGTGGCAACCGCTTTTGACCGTAAGTCGTGAAGGCCGGGAGGACTATAAAATGCTGCATGCGGTGTCACCATTAAGCGACCGCGCAACCATTCCTCGTTATTCATGTATGCTTTCAGTAGGGGATGATTTGTATCCGCAGGTTCAATCGGAAGAACATCTAGTGCAGCACCGGTTGTCAAATTTGATCTTAACGATTCAAACAAGTCATCTAAATTTATAATGGGGCCGCGTGCAGTATTGATAACAATTGCTTTAGGCTGCATGCGTCCCAGAAGATCCTTATTGATTGCCCCTCTAGTTTCATCCGTGTGAGGGCAGTGGATACTTATTGTGTCGGCACTTTCGAAAAGTTCTTGCGGCGTTTTTACTCGTTTGTAGCCGGTAGAAAGTTCTACTCCATCTGGGAGATGCGGGTCATAAAACATAATATTCATATCGAAACCCTGTGCTCTTCTAGCAGCGGCTAGACCTATTCTCCCTAGGCCAAACACTCCAAAGTTCTTATCGCGAAGTCGATCTATGCAGGGACTTTCGATATACCGCCATAGCTTTTGGGGATCCCGCCGCATTAGCATATCGTATTGGTCAAGGCCTCTTCTCAGTGCAAGCATAAGTGCTATAGCATGATCCGCGACTTCTGTGGTGCCGTAATCAGGTACTGTGCAAACGGCTATGCCGCGTTCTCCAAGTTTTTTCAGATCTAACCCATCGAAACCAACTCCTCCCCTAACAACAATGGTTGCTTTTTGCAACTTGGGAAGTGCGGCCATTACGGCGGCTGTTCCTCGATAGGTAACAATTCCATCCGCACGGGCCCAGGCTTCGTCGGTAACATCATCATGATGGTCGAAAAATTCTAGTTCAATATCTGGACCAACAGCGTTTTGTTCAATGTCCTCGTCACCGGAAGTATGCCGATCGGTAATTAAAATACGCATGGGTAATCCAAAAATCTAGCAGGTTAAGTATATAACGATAAGTCTACCAGTGTTATTTCAAATAAAAAAGACATGCAAGTTAGATTTAAAATTCAAAATTGAAACAATACAACGATGATTTTTCGGTAGCGTATAGTTGCATATCTAATAATGACATCGATTGTTGGGTATAACTTGGGTGAACGTTTATTTAGCAGAAAATATAGTGCGATCTTACAACAAAATTATTTTGTTGCGTTTTTAAGAGTTGATATAAGTTTGGGTTTTTAATTTCTTTGCACACATTTATAATAATGGTTATTTTCTGTTAGGCTCTCGAGGTATCATTTTTGGAGTAAGATATGAAGAAAGTTTTCTCAAGCGCAGACGAGGCCCTGAATGGCGTTCTCAAAGATGGAATTACAATTGCGGCTGGAGGTTTTGGTCTCTGCGGTATCCCAGAAAATTTAATTGCTGCTATCAAAAACTCCGGTGTGAAAGAGCTAACAATAGCGTCTAATAACGCGGGAGTGGACGATTTTGGGCTGGGTTTACTACTTCAAGATCGTCAAGTAAAAAAAATGATATCATCCTATGTTGGCGAGAATGACCTTTTTATGCAGCAATATTTGGCAGGGGAACTTGAAATAGAGTTTAATCCCCAAGGAACCCTTGCTGAACGCCTCCGTGCCGGTGGAGCCGGTATACCAGGTTTTTATACAGCTACTGGAGTAGGTACAAAGATAGCAGAAGGTAAAGAAATTAAGGAGTTTGACGGTAAGACCTACGTTCTGGAGCGAGGTTTAAGGGCTGATTTGGCTATCGTTAAAGCTTGGAAAGGTGATGCCCAAGGAAATCTCACATATCGCAAGACGGCAATGAATTTCAATCCGGAATGCGCAACCGCAGGAAAAATAACGATAGCTGAGGTGGAAGAGATAGTTCCTGTTGGGTCTATAGATAAGATGCAAATTCACACACCAGGCGTATACGTGCAAAGAATTTTTGCTGCAAGTCATGAGAAAAGAATAGAGCAACGTACAACACGTGCGGCTTAATGGAGGTTTAAACTTATGCCCTGGGATAGGAATGACATGGCTGCTAGAGCAGCTCAAGAATTGGAAGATGGTTTTTACGTTAATTTGGGAATAGGGATCCCTACTCTTGTATCGAATTATGTTCCCGAGGATTATGATATTACGCTCCAGTCGGAGAATGGCATGCTTGGTATGGGACCCTTTCCCACAGAGGAAGAGATTGATGCAGATTTAATAAACGCAGGCAAACAAACGGTCACTGAATTAGACAGGACCAGCTATTTTTCTTCTTCGCAAAGTTTCGCGATGATAAGAGGCGGCCATATAAATTTATCAATTCTTGGGGCCATGGAAGTTTCCGAAACGGGCGATCTAGCTAATTGGATGATACCAGGACGTCTCGTAAAAGGCATGGGAGGCGCCATGGATCTAGTAGCTGGCGTGCAAAGAATAGTCATAATAATGGATCATGCTAACAAAGCGGGCGAATCAAAGCTTCTTAAGAAATGCAGCTTACCGTTAACCGGCCAAGGCGTTGTAGACCGCATCATTACCAACTTGGGTGTTTTTGATGTCGTGGAGGATGGACTAAAGGTTATTGAATTAGCTCCCGAGGTTACCATGGAGGAAGTTCGTAACAAAACTGAAGCGACAATAGTGGGCTCGTAGTTTAGGAATTACAGACAAGTTTTGGCGATATACACCTAACCCGTTTTGCTAGTCCTCAACCCATGAAGTCGTTCCAGCGCCGCAGCTGCTTCATCAATTAAAGTGTCGTAAATTTGTTCCATTGGTTGCACGGAGTCAGCAAAAACCGCTGATTGTCCCATCGATAACAGAGCTTTGTTCCAATCCCCACTTTTATAGGCATCAAAAGCATTCGCTCCTTTTACATAAGGCCAATATTGATCGAAATCCTCTATCCCATCCAACTCAAGACTCTGTACAGCCCGCGCAAACTCATTATTTATCACGCGAGATGTATTTCTAAATGAACTCATCACTAATGTACTGTCAGCGGCTCCTGAATTAACAATTTGTTTCTTTACTTCTGCATGCGACCAAACTTCTTCCGCGACTAACACCCTCGTGCCAATAAGGACCCCATCTGCACCCATGCCTAAAACAGCAGCGAGTTGTCGTCCATGGCCAATGCCACCGCCAATGACAACAGGAATATCTATTTGCTCGGGACCAAGAACGCTGTGTATCAAGCTACTAACAAGTTCAAGTCCCGGATGTCCCCCGCATTCAGCACCAACAATTGTTACTGCATCGATATCCAACTTAGTTGCCGCCGATAAGGCGTGTCTAACTGTAGAGACTTTATGAAGCACTATCGATCCAGCTTCCTTGAGTTTTGGAAGCAAGGTCGTTGGTGGTAACCCCGCTGTTTCAAAAAATCTAACACCCTTATCTAGAGCTATTTTTAAATGGCCTTCCAAAACCTCATTTTCTTCAGCTCGCATAGACTGATAGAGATTTACTCCGATTGGTTTGCCCGAGGTTAATGAAAGCGCTTTCTCTAATTCATCCTTAAATTGAATGGGATCAGGAAACGTTTTAGCCGTTAAAAAACCCATGCCCCCAGCATTTACAGCGGCCGCTGTATAATTGGCGTCTGCAAGCCACATTAATCCCCCACATAATATAGGGTGTTCAATATTAAATAATTTAGTGATGCGTGTTGAAAATAGAGGCTCTCTCAAAGCTTAAACTCCTAGTGTTCAGTAAAAATATTATTTGGCTAGTTTAACCTAGGCGACCTTAAACCGTCGCTATTGGGGATGGCGGTGATCCTACTGCTCCGGGCAATCGAAGAGGCGGGGCTGTTAGTAGAAACCTATTTCTTTTGTTTTTTCGCAACCAATCTCGCAAAGGCGTAAGGTAAAACATTTCGCCAATGTGTATCCCAAGCTTAAAGATACATAATTCATGCAGAGGCAACATCGCTATAGGGTTGGTTCCTGTGGGGAGCGGTGAACTTACGTCTTCAATTCCATAGTTATCGGCAATAATAACTGAAATCCCGCTATCTCTTATCCAATCTTGCAACTTTTCATCTCGGCCATCAAGACAAGCGAAGGTATTGTGTAAATCATACTCATTGGGGTTTTTCTTCATATCCATTAAACCTTGCGCAAAACCCGTGTGAAAACACGCCATGTCACCCTCTTCAATCTCTATATTATCTTCTTCTAATATTCTCATTAGCTCGTCGTAACCAACAAGGACCCTGTCTCGCCCATGACGCTGTTCAAGATCGACTAATACCCCTCGGCCTTGAACGCAGGCTTCGGCCATATTTTCGATGCCTAGAGCCTTGGCATTTGAACCTTCGAATTTTGTAAACTCGTCAGCTTCGATTTTTTCTTTAGGCGAAACAATATGCTCGTCACCTCTCCAACCATTGTAATAGACCACTTCTGGTTTTCCATCTCCATCAGCATCAAACCATCCCCCCACATGGCAAAGGCTATCCCACTGTGTCGAATATTGAAGACAGATTAATGCGGCGTCGTCGCAAACGACATCCGTAAGACGTGGGTCGCTAATATGTAATGGAAGATTAAAGTTGGCTAGGCCGCCCCTTTGGGTTGCAAATAAACGCGGGGGAAAGCGGCGGGGATTAAGTAGGCGGCCACCCGGGTAGTCAAGAGGGAGGGACAGACAAAATCTCTCGCCTGTTTTTACTTCCCTGACAGCTCTAACCACTCTTTCTGGTGTTAATAAATTCAAACGCCCTTTTTGATCATCTGGACCAAATTCGCCCCAATTCGAACCGTCTGGTCTGTTTTTCCATCTTTGAGTCATTTTCTTCTTCCCTGTCGTGTAATTAATTATCCTGTAAATTCAATCGAGGTGTGACAAGAGTTTATATAAAGCATTACACTATTGAACAGTGCGAATCTTTATTGAAAGATTAACGACATTTGAAAAATATCCTCTCGATGCAATCAAATACAGTAATTGGAATTTTGATCATGATTCTAGGCATGATCATTCTCGCAAGTACCGATGCAATATCTAAGTATCTAACAGTTACTTTTGCTGTAATTCAGATTTTATGGATACGGTATATGGTCTTTGCTGTTATAGGCACTCTCGTCGTTTTAAAAAAATATGGCGTTTCGGGACTACGCACAAAAAGGCCTTTTGCTCAAATTTTAAGAGGGCTCTTGCTTACCGGAACAAACTGCATGGCAGTTTTTGCCTTAAGTTTAATGCCGATAGCGGATGCGCATGC
>CACHDV010000038.1 GCA_902578675.1 uncultured Alphaproteobacteria bacterium | reverse complement strand
CGGCAACTGGTGCGTTAGATCTTAACGTGTCATCAAACACCAACAACCTAAACCTTACAACTGGTTCTGGTAATGACCGCGTTGAACTCGGTACACTTGGTACTAACTTTAACTCGGCAACCAACGATGTTGTAAACTTGGGAGACGGTACTGACACAATCGTCATCGATGACACCACCCTTACAGCTGGTGACATCACCTTAATTAAAGCCGTGACGAGTGCAGAAATACTTGAACTCTCTTCAACTACAGCTGAGACAACAATTGATATGAACAGCGTCTCCGTTATTGACACGTTGAAAGCTGACGGTGCAATTACTGACGCGACTGGTGCTAACGCCGTTGCCGCTGGTGCGACTGGTACCGCAGCTGACAACGCAGCGCTTATCATTAACGGTGTCGAAAGTGATGATACTATCAACGTTTCAGCAAATATGACTGGTGGTGCTGGTGGTACTGGTGTCGCTGGTTCTACAGGTGCTACCGGTACAGCTGGTGGCGGTGGTGGAGCCGGTAGTAACGGTTTGAACCTCGCGGTAGAACTCGACGGTGGTAATAACGCAGTTACTGTTGGACTAGATGGTGGAATTAGTATCACAGGTGGTGCTGGTGGTGCTGCTGCTGCTGGTGGTAACTCCACTAACAACGCCAACAACGGTGGAGCCGGTGGAGCTGGTGGTGCTGGTGGTGCTGGTGGTACAACTGCAACTGGTGGTACTGGTGTTACTGGTGCTGCAGGTGCTGCAGGTGCTGCAGGTGCATCTATCGTTATTAATACGAACGGTACGATTAATGTCTCGGGTTCAAGGGACATTAACATTGGTACTGTATCCGGTACAAACCTCACTGTTAATGCAAGCACATTCACTGGTAAGCTAACGGTGACTGGTGAAGCTGGTAACAATAGCATTACTGGTGGTTCTGCAGTTGATACTATAAACGGTGGTGCTGGACGCGACACGTTAACTGGTAACGGTGGAAATGATATTTTTGCTTTCACAGATAACGAGTCCACGACCGCAGCAAGCGATAGCATTACCGACTTTGCATTGAACGGCGATGTCATTCGTTTGGTTGCGGCAGATAACGTCGCTGGTGCTTCTGCTACAGGTGGAACGACTGCTACTAACAACGTTCAAGTGGCGACTGGTGGTAAGGTAACGTTTGCTGAAGCGGATGATACACTTGCTGAAAAACTTGTAGCACTTGCGGCCGATACGACCGATATAGCTGCCAACGAAGTTGTGTTCTTTGAACAAGGCAGCGACACCTACATCTTCAATAACGTAGGTGGAACAGACGACCTGATTAAATTAACAGGTGTGACGGGTGCAACAACACTTACTGAAAGCACAGTCACAGCAGGCGATTTTACGCTAGCGTAAACAACCTCTGCAATTTAGTATTAAGCCCGCAACACTTGTTGCGGGCTTTTTCTATTTGGCAGAAGTTTCTGCGGAGATTGACTAAAACGTTGAGTGTAGTTAAGCAAAACTATTTATTTAAGTAATGTCAACAAAGTTGATACTAGACGATGATCGGGACCTTCTGGAATCTCAGATTGCCATATAAAATAATCCTTTTGTTAGTGGACAGGATGGTTGAGTCAAGGTGAAGCATGAATTTTGATTTTGCGGAAATACTTGAACAGGCCGCAACCAAGCAAAAAATGGGCGACATCAATGGTGCCAAGAAAGATTTTTTGCATATTCTTGCTAAGGATCCGGGTAATATATTAGCAAATTTTAATCTTGCTTTATTGTTTTCACACATGAAGAGACATGAAGAAGCGACGACACACTTTGAGGTCGCGCTTAGGCATCAGCCAAATGACGGCAGGTACTGGGTTTGTCTTATTGAAAACCTATTACAGCTAGAGCGATATAATGACGCCAGAACCGTGTTAAGAAACGGTAAACGTCAAGGGCTTAAAGGTGACGTTATTGATAGATTAGAGGTGTTTGTTTCATACCGGCTTCCAACCCAAGAAGAGATCGATGCAGTATTAACGCTTTATAATGGGCTTGTGTTAAGGGAGGCGGAGAAGAAATGTAACTATCTACTGAAAAAATATCCGCTTGCGTCAATAATCTATAATATCCTTGGAGCAGTCACAGTGATGCTTGGGGAAGAGGCAAAGGCAAAAGACCTTTATCTTAAAGCGATAATCTGTAATCCAAGTGACTTCTCACCCTACAATAATATTGTAAGTTTGGCTTTGCAGAAAACAAACTTAGAAGTTAATCCTGACATTTGCAGTTGGCCAATCTGCATCAGCCCTAACCAATCGGAACTTTTCAATAATAAAGGCGCTGTCTTGCATCAGCTTGGTAATTATCAAAGTGCACTTGAAGCCTATGCAATTGCCATCGAGCTACGTATCACGAACCAAGATGCCCATTATAATATGGGGCGATTACTTGAAGAAACTGGTAAATATGAAGACGCTCGGATCTGCTACAAAAAGGCTCTGATGCTTCTACCAAATTATAAAGAATGTTTATCCAAAAAAGGATTTTTAAATACATGGATGTCGGACCTTGACTTTGGGCGGAAAGATATTGATAGGGCACTTATACTTTCTCCACTGATGGCAGAAGCACATTTGCACCGTGGCTGCAGTTTGCTCGAAGAATTTGATTTAGATCGTGCAACACTCTCTCTAAGAAAAGCAGTTCTCATAAACCCCGTGCAGCGAGAAGGCTATGAAAATTTAGCGATAATTGGTAAGCAACTTGTTAATGATAATTTATTTCACAGGGCCGTAAAATATATAAGTGTATTATCGAAGGCTCCCGTCCAGAGTAATCGCCGTATAATTGCATTATATAACTTTGCCCGCTCAGGCTCAATGTTTTTACATTCATTGGTCGATGGGCATCCCGAAATTGAGACTCTTCCAGGGGTTTTCCTTAGAGGCTGGTTTGGAAGCAAAATATGGCAAAAACTTTCCGGTAAAATTAATGGGAAAAACTGGCGTGAAGATTTAGCTGACAAAGTAATTAGTCATCTTGAGCCATTGTTTGACGCAAATTCCCAGAAAAATACTATTGATAGCGCACTGCCGGAGAGCAATTGGTTGGCGAGAGACCTTGGTCTGACCCAACTAGGTAAAGCAAAATCACAAAGCCTTCAGTTGCAAATAGATAAATTCGAGAATGTTCTAAAAGAGTTATTGTATGAAGAAAGTTGCATCGACCAGAGTAGTTGCTTTGAGTTAATTCATAGGGCCTTTGATCTGGCGGTTAGGAATAACCAAACTAATTATGCCCTTAAGAGCAAAAATATCTTTTACCATTTACACAACCCAAGAATCATAGAGAGCGAACATTTTTTTAGAACTTACCCTAATGCTAAAAAGTTATACATCATCCGTAACCCGCTTCAGTCACTAGAATCTTGGCTATTAATGGAGCATGGCAAAGGTTTAAAAAAATGGCATAGAATGGTTTGTAAAATCCGGGACTTGTTTGCGTGTATCTATGGGCACGATCTTAAACAGGGAGAGGCCGCCGCGATACGGCTAGAAGATATAAAAAAGAAGCCAGACGAAGCTATAAAAGAGTTATCCCGTTATTTAAATGTCGCACCTTTGCCATGCTTATCCCAGAGCACTTTTTGCGGCCTTGATTACTGGGGCCCGCCATCTATCAGTGCACCAAATATAAAGGCCTTCGACCGTCAATCTATTGAACAGCCTTTAGGCCGAGTATTTACAGACACCGATCAGTTAATATTTGAAACACTTTTTTGGCCCTTTAATTTCCTGCACGGTTACACATCCTTACCAGAGAAAGATTTCCGGAGGCAGCTTAATGAAATTTATCCTCTTTTAAGCTCACCTCTCAATTTTGAGAAGAAATTGTATTTACAACGTCATGATAGAGATAAAGAATTAGAGGCTTTGACAAATTACAAGTTTCTTCACAGGATGCTATTACATTATTGGAGGATACTAGATACTAACGGAACTTATCCAAACATGATAAAACCTATCAAGGTTTGAAAGCCAGAAAAGCATAGTGAAAGTTTATTTGAGTTAGGTAATATTGAACTCATGCCTTTCAAGTTAAATTAACCTTCAGCAAGGTGATTTAGATGGAGTTAACTATTGATGAAGCGTTACAATCAGGTATAGCGGCTCATCGATCTGGCGATTTGCGAGCGGCTGAGCGTTTTTATCGTCTTATTCTTGAAGCAATTCCTGGGCATACGGATGCCAATCACAATCTAGGTGTTTTATCTGTCAGTATTGGTCAGGTAGAGATGTCACTCCCGTATTTTAAAAAAGCAGTGGAAGGTGATCCAGGGCAGGGGCAATACTGGGTAAGTTATATAGAGGCCTTACTCAAGGTGGGTCAGGTGAGGCTTGCTAGAGATATTATGGAAGAGGGTTGTCGTTTAGGTTTAAACGGCAGCAAGGTTGAGGAACTAAGTGGCCAAATTGATAAATTGGTAACTCCAAAACAGTCTATGGAAAAACTCATCGGCTTGCACTCTGAGGGCAATCTGGATGAGGCACTGAATCTTGGTAGCATTTTGTTGAACAAATATCCAACGGACCCTGAACTAATTAATGTTATCGGCGTGATAAATACAGCCTTAAACAATCTGGAAGAAGCAATAAAAAACTTTAAATTAGGCATTTTATACTCTCCAAACGATCATCCACTTTATAATAATTTCAGCATCACGCTAGAGAATTGCAATAGGCATAAGCAGGCGATTCTTACTTGTAAAAAATTACTTTTCATAACGCCTCTGCTAAGCGAGGCATATGTAAATATCTCAAACTCTTTAAAAAGTTTGTTGAAAAAAAACGAATCCTATAAACAAATTACAAAGGCTGTGCTTCTCTCACCATCTTTAGCAAACAACCTGTATAATCTCGCCAATGGCGCTAATAGTGTGATCAGTCCGGAGAAAGCGCTGTGTTACTTCTCTTATGCGCTTATTCTAGACCCAAACATGTCTAAAGCGTTGAACAATAGAGGATTGATTAGGGAAGAGAAAAAAGATTATGCTGGCGCTTGGGCAGATTTTTTAAAAGCATCTCAAGTTGATCCTCATCCTCCATCACAAGTGTTTCTAAATCTTGCTTCGGTTTCTATGGAGCAAAAATGTTGCGAGAATGTGATTAAGTACCTGCAAAAAGCTTCTAAAGGCTTAAATCCAGAACCTGTTTCACAAGCCGCGGAAAAAATTCTTTCAAAAAGGATTCAAAGCGAATTTTTCGACGCAACACAAGTGAACTTCCTTAACCCTCAAAATTTCAACAGAAAAAACTCTGGTCATAAAATATTTCACCGGGAAGTTGAAACATCATTAATAGAGAGTATTTATCAGATTGAAACGATATCGGCACACCAAACGACAGACGCTCGCTACGGTTATGGCAAGGTCTCTGTGGGGTTCAATTTATTCCAACTGCAAATGGACAGCATACAGAATTTAGCTGCAGATCTGAAAAAAACTTGCAGCACTGTTGTTGGAGCCGAAGTGCTTATTGCGGATTCGTTTTTTAACATTTTCAATTCTGGGGATGGATCGGAAAAACATGATCATCTAAACCGGCACGATCGCGTGTTTAAGTTGCAGGAAAATAAGTTTAGTCTGGTGTATTACTTAAAAGTTGGTGATAAGAATAGTGCGAAACCAGGTTTCTTGGAACTTTATGATCCAAGAGTTACGATAGAGCCTGAGGAGGGAATGTTAGTATTTATACCAGCTCATCGACATCACGGTGCTGTCTATAGTGGTAAGTTGGATAGAATAATGATCGGAGTAAATTTTTATGCCATTTAAGAAAATAGTTAGCTTTACCGAAGCGCTCGTGAAACGATTTTATTGTCAATGGTAAGGCTCGTCTTAAATGCACAGCAGTAACGTTTAAAATGCAGTTAAGTATAGAAGATGCCATTTCGGCAGCTGTCCGCTTCCACGAAAGTGGAAACCTTAAGGAGGCAGAGAGACTTTATCGTGGTGTTTTGAATACTCAACCCAGTCACCCGGATGCAAATCATAATCTAGCGTTGATTGAACTTGGTAAACAAAAAATACAAGGCGCAATATTCCATTTTAAAATAGCAATTAAGGTCAAGCCGGATAACCCTCAGTATTGGTTAAGCTATGCTGATACCCTCTCAAAACTAGGCCAATTTAATAAAGCTTTTGAAGTCACAGTCAAAGCAACTCGGCTTGGTATAAAAAGCGAGAAATTAAGAAAATTTAGCCATTATTTAATGAAAAAAATTTCCTCAGACGACCTTAACCGGCTCATAAATTTGTATAACCAGGGAAGGCTAGAAAAGGCACAGGAATTAGGGGCTTATCTTACAAAAAAATACCCTAATAATTCGGTAATTTTGAATGTAATGGGGGCAATTAATAGGGGGCTTGGAAATTCTGAAAATGCTATATCTTACTATCAGCAAGCCATAGAGAAAGATCCTCTTTATGCAGATGCTTACAACAACTTGGGAAATGAACTGAGCGAATCAAGCAGCAATAATGCAGCAGAGAAATTAATAAAAAAAGCAATTATTTTGCGACCTCAATATGCAGTAGCATTGCAGAATCTAGGGGTCGCTTATTCTGAAAAGAGGTTTTTCGAAAAATCAGTAGATATCTTTTCACGGCTACTAAAACTTATGCCTGGCGATAGTGAGTCCCTTTATCAGTACGCATTTTCAAAAAAAGAATTGAAACATTACTCCGAGGCAATTGAACTATTCCGTGAATCTAAATTTGCTGATTATCAAGTTCACACTCTAGAGAGCTTACATGTATTGGGTCTGTACTGTTCCTTTGATAGAGAGCTCGAGAGCTGTATTAGAAAAACTCCAAATGATTTGGGAATAGCCTCTCTAAGTTATTTTGTCTATAGGGAACGGCAACAACGTAATCCGCACCCGCATTGTCCTAACCCACTCGATTTTATTAAAATCTCTAATTTATCAAATCATAAAGCTAATCACAATCGTTTGACTTCGGAGCTTATAACGCAAGCAGAAGAATTTAGGCTTGTATGGGAGCCAAAGTTTAAATCGACGGTGAAGGGAACTCAAACAAATAATACATTATTAAGCGTGGCAGATGGTCCATTACATCAGTTAAGAAAAATTTTGGAAGTAGAAATTTTAGCCTATTTCGAAAGTTTTGAAATGGCGGACTGTCTATTTATCAAGGATCGCCCTGCTGAAACAAAGTTACAAGGTTGGTTTGTCCGTCTAGAGAAAGGTGGATATCAAGATCCTCATATACATCCGGCAGGTTGGTTAAGCGGAGTTGTATACTTAGATGTGACAAAGCCGGATAAGTCAAAGCAGGGTGCAATAGAATTAGGGCGGCCTAGTTTTGACTTTGTAAAAGGTGTCGATGAAAAGGAACTGTTTGTTCACCAGCCTAAAATAGGTGATATAATTTTGTTTCCCTCATGCCTCTTCCATAGAACTATACCGATTAGCGCTGATGGTCAAAGATGCGTGATAGCCTTTGACTTACTTTCAAATAATTGAGATGACTTGTTACGGGTACCTAGGTTCGGATCAGTTTAACTTTAAAATAGTAAAGATACTTTTCTCACACCTTACTTAGTTTAATTCTGTTTATTTTAGGCGAAGTTTTTGACAGTCCACGCTCGTGTAATGTAAGAAGCTTCAATTGTTTCTAATGAAGCTGTTTTATCTTCAATAAATTCAATAAAAGCGCTGAACTTCTCAGGGCCTAATTGGGCTTGCAGATCGTTTACCGATTTCCATATGCCTAAATAGCGGTCTCTGGAAAGATTTAATGTATGTGTTCCCTCGATATATGTCAGGTCTCCGAAGAAGGGCAAATTCTTTAAATTTGTGGCTAAAGTTTCATTATTCTTTTTAAGACCTGAGGAAACACGTTTTAAATCAGGCTTTAGTGATTTTGCATATTCCTCAATCTCCAGCAACAAGGAACTCGCTGTTATTTTTCTAGGGTTCCAAAGAGCTGTGAACATGCCGTTAGGCTTTAAAATTCTGGAAAACTCTTTTGTCGCTTTTTCGAAATTTGCCCAGTGGAAAGAAGACGCCATAGTTACCCAATCACAGCAGTTATCTGGCAAAGGTATTTTTTCAGCAGAGCCGTTTAACCATTCAATTCTTGAGGTGTTATAAAATTTCTGTCCTTGGGTACGCATTTCATTATTTGGTTCAATAGCCCGAATTGACTTTGGATTGAGGTTTTCGATCATTCTTGTCCATATGCCGGTTCCTGCTCCCACATCGACAACATCGGATTCTTTAATGTTTCTGGATAAATTATTAGAAAGTTGGTCTAGTACTTCCTTAGAGTAATCTGGCCGGTTCTCTGCATAAAATTTTGCTACGTTTGAGAAATCGCCTAACTTTATATCCACTCTATTTCTGTTCATCGGAAGCAAGTTTCTCTTTTTCGTGCTATTATTTTCTTATTCATTTAACGCGAAACCACAATAACTGCAATATTTGTATTCATGGTAGCTGATTTAAATTTGTTAGGTGGTTGTCTAATCAGAACGGTTTATTATTATGAAGATTCCCATTTCTAAAGCCTTAGAAGAAGCGGTCGCCGCACATAAAAATGGGAAGCTTGCAGAGGCTGACCGGTTATACACAGCCATTCTTAAAGAAAACCCAAAACATGCCGACGCAAACCACAATATGGGTGTTTTAGCGGTTGGGCTTGGGCAAGTAGAAGCATCTCTACCATTTTTTAGGATGGCATTAGACTCCAACCCGAGAATACACCAATATTGGTTGAGTTTTCTTAATGCGCTAACAAAAATAGGTAAAATAGAAGAGGCAAAAAAGTTACTAGAACAAGCTAAGCGTTATAAAGTGAAAACGGACGAATTAGAGGTAGTGGTCTCTAAACTCTGTTCGATTGACATTACTTTTACTGATAGTAATTACCCTAACCAAACTGACCTAGACGATTTGATAAGGTTGTACCAACTTCGCGACATGCAAAACGCTTTAAAGTTGGGGAAAATTCTAAAAAGGAAATTCCCAGAAAATTGGATAGTGTTAAATACTCTCGGCGCTATTTATTCAGACTTAGGAAAATTTGAAGAAGCAATCACACACTACGATGCCGCAATACGAGAGTCGCCAAAATACGATCAGCTATATGGAAACAGAGGTATTGCTCTACAAAACTTAGAAAAATGGGAAGAAGCAATATCCAGTTGTAAACAATCGCTGATTCTTAACCCATCATCATCTAATGTTTATAATACTTTAGGGGCTATATACTCAGCAACCAGTCAACATCAAAATGCGATAATTTTCTACGAGCGTGCGCTTAAAAATAAAGGTAAATCAGCAGAACTATATAACAACCTAGGCGTAGCAAATTTAAGTATTGGGGAAACAAGACTTGCTTTTGAGATGTTTGAGCAAAGTTTTAATTGCTCTGCTGTAGACGTGCTTTTACCTTCCGACAGGAAAGTAATCTCGTTAGAACAATTTGGGAGATCGGGCTCTCTATTTTTTCATTCCTTATTTGATGGTCATCCAGAATTAATGACTATTCCTGGAGTTTATTTTAAGGGCTGGTTTAGTAAAGAAGCTAGAATCGCCTTTGCTGTTGATTGCAAAACCAAAAATTGGCGGAAAAAATTTGTTGAAATACTAGTCGAGCATTTTGAACCATTATTTAATGCGGAAAGTAAAAAAAATGTTTTTGGGAGACCTTTAGGTGACACAGAATGGTTAGCAAAAAATTTGGGCTTTCTAGAAATGGGGAAAAATCGAGATCAAACGTTTAAACTTGAGCCGGGTTTATTTAGAGAAAAATTAATTAAATTGTTAGAGCCTTTAAAAGAAATTGATCACGTTGAAGCGTTTGTTTTAGTTCATGAAGCTTTTGCTGATAGTTACAGGGATACCAAATCGGATGGCTCCGAAACGATTTTTTATCATCTTCATAACCCTACACCTATGGAGATGATGGGCTTTACGAAGGCATTTCCGAATCACCAACGGATTTATATTGTTAGAGAACCAGTGCAAGGATTGGAGTCATGGATCACATCAGAACTCCCGAGTGAAATTTGCGATGGGTTTTGGCTAGATATAAGTAAAAAGTTCGGTTATGTGATTAACCAAATGTGCTCAGCGTTCAATGAATTCAATACCATCGGCATAAGGTTAGAGGATTTAAAAGATAATCCGAAAGGTTCTATGGCTGCTATTGCTTCAGCTATTGGTATAGCTGATCATCCATCTTTATATAATTCCGAGTTTTGCGGCCTTAAATATTGGGGGCCGGCGTCCGCGAGAAAAATGTCCTTTTCAGCTTTCGATACCTCTAATATTAAACAACCAGTTGGTAGAATATTCGGCGAACAAGATATCAAAATATTGCAAATATTATTTTGGCCGTTCTCAAGTTTGTTCGATTATACTGATATGGATAACAAGGAATTTAGAGATCAATTAGAAGTGATCCGACCAATGTTAGATCATCCGTTACAGTTTGAACTAGAGTTGATAGAAAAGCTAAAAATTAAAAAAACAGATATTGAAAATTTCAAGGCATACCGATCACTTCACAACAAGATGTTAGATGCTTGGAAAATCTTGAACAAAAAAGGTACTTACCCGGGACTATTGACCCCTTTAATCCCGATTAAAAAATAGAAGAATAGTGGGTACGATATCCCAATTGATCATGATATACGTATAAAGATTAGCCTGTTTGAAAAACAGTATGAAAGTCTATGGCAACTTTCTATACTTCTCAACGCGTATAAATTAAACTAATATTATGGAAGTTACCGTTTTTCATGCCCTACAACAAGCTGTGGCTGCTCACAAGGATGGCAAACTTGATGAAGCAGATCGTCTATATACCGCTATTCTGTCCATTTACCCGCATCATGCCGACGCAAACCATAATTTGGGTGTACTCGCAGTCGAACTTGGTCGGGCGGAAAAAGCTCTGCCATTTTTTGAATTGGCTTTAAACTCGAATGGTAAGATACCGCAGTACTGGCTAAGTTATATTGATGCCTTGATAAAATTAGAAAAATTTTATGAAGCGGATTTGATATTAGGCCGGGCAAGTATGAGTGGATTAAAAAATACGGAACTAAACTACTTAAAATCTGAAATTCTTTCTGCTAATAAGGCTTTTTCAAGACAGAAACAAATCAATAAAGTTATTTTTTTATTTAAACAAAAGCATTTTAAAGCTGCCTTGATACATGGACAAAAGCTTGCAAAAAAATTTCCCGATGATTTAAAAGTTCTTAATTCTATTGGTGCAACTTACTCAGAATTAGAAAAGTTTGAGAAAGCTATATTGGCGTTTCGCAAAGTTCTAGTTTTGAGTCCCTTTCATGGAGCAGTTTATAATAATATAAGCATAGCCTTAAATAAAATGGAAAAACATCGAGAGGCGCTCTATACGACCCAAAAGGCAATATATTCTAGCCCCTTATATGCCGACGCTTATAACAGTTCTGGAATTAGTAATTCGCGATTGGGAAATCTTCAAAAGAGTATCGTAGATTATATTAGGGCAATTAAATTAAAGCCAGACCACCCTTTCGTATATACTAACCTAGGAGAAGCCTTTAATAAGCTTTCTGAACATAAGAAGGCAATCCACTCTCTTCGAAAAGGCTTAGTGTTAAACCCAAAGTATGCTGGTGCGTATAATAATTTAGGCGTCGCCCTCACGGAAATTGGAAACTATCATCCAGCGATTCTTAGTTACGAAAGGGCCATGCTATTACAAGCAGACTATCCAGATCCGTACTATAACTTGTCTAATTTATCGACCCAGATAAATTTGCCAGATCAAAAAACAGAAAAATTTCAAAAGCAACTAACCTCGCTTCTAGAAAAGAAAATAGGAATAAAGCTAATCTGCGACAGTCTCATAAAGAGCTATCTAAATAATGAAATAAGCGCAGCAAAACAACTTCAAAAGCGGTTAGAGAACTCGGTCAGCAGTGATTCCTTCAAGATGCTTAATAGTGGGGACAGAAGGTTTTGTACTGCCTACCATAAGATGATTAAATCCCTGTTACTTTTAGAACCCAATGACGGTGAAAAAAAATCTCTTTCTTCCGTTTTTCATATTGGAGAAAGTCATTGTTTGTCTTTTGCACACCGATTCTTGAAAATAAGAGGGGAACCACATCAAATTAAACCACGTATCATTTATGGCGCAAAGGCGTGGCATTTTGCTAAACCAAAGGAAAATAAATTCAAAGGAATTTTGCGTCATCACGCAAGCCGCATACCAACTGGCTCCTTTGTTTTTTTATCCTTTGGGGAAATAGATTGTCGTCAAGACGAAGGAATTTTAGCAGCTGCTACCAAATCAAAAAAAACTATAGAACAGCTTGTTTATAGTACTGTGTGCGGCTATTTGAAGTTCATTTCCCAACAATTCTTGGAAAGCAAATGTGATGTGTTTGTTCTTTCAGTTCCCGCTCCAGTTATTTTCAGCTATGGCCAGAAAATGTTATCACGTGAGATTTCAGAAAGAATATCTTTGGTGAAAGAATTCAATAAACAGTTGAGAACGCAGGCAGTACACTCAGGATACAGATTTATCGATACATATTCTTTTACTGCCAATAAAGATGGTGTTTCTAACAATGAGTTTCATCTCGATGGAACGCACCTTTCACCGAAAGCGTTAAAAAAAATTGAAGACATTATTCGGTCATCTTATCGTTAGAGTGTTTGTTAGATATTGCATTATCCCTCTCATGCTATTTTGTTATAAACATTTAAATCATCTTCAGAATCAACTTCACCCCAATTACCCATATAAGGTATGGCTTTGATATTTAATCTTCCTGCCAATATGACGCGCTGCAAAAGCCCTGTCATATGCATCTTATCTTTAATAGTATTTTTGAGATTATTTCGAATTGCAGTAATTTCTTCCCAAGCCTTTGGCATGAAACGAAGTAACCCCATATATTGGCCTTGGATGTCTTCCAATGTCTTGGGCCGTCCACCAATTTCTGTTAAAAAGTTCTTCTCGTCAAATTGGAAAGTTTCTGCGTCGTCTAAAGGGTTTTCAAAACGTTTCTCCCATAAGCCAGCCCAGTTAGGGTCGTAGGTTATGGCAAGTTCATTCTGGTTTTCCATTAGCGAAGAGATAGCACTAGAATCATAAAAAATGTCTGAATAACTGATTATACAGGTATCTTCTTGGAGCCAGTTATCTGCGCAAACAAGAGAAGAAACCATATTCGTTTCAGCCCAACGTTCGTTATGAATTAACTCGACACCCGGCAACTTAATTAACTCTTGCTTATAGCCAGTTACAATTGCTACGGAACGGATACCAGCTTTAGTAATCGCCTCAAACTGATGCTCCAATAAACGTTTTCCGTTTACTTCTAATAGGCACTTTGGTTTATCACTGGTTAAATGTTTCATGCGGCTTCCTCGGCCTGCCGCTAGGATAATTGCTCTCATGATATAAGGTTTCTAAATCTTTTAAGATCTGTTTCGCTAAAATATGTTTCTCGTTCAGGATGCCACATCCACCCCTCCCACGGTAATGTTGTATGTTGAATAGCTTCTATTTCTCCATCTTCGCTATATGCAATGGCTTTGAATTTGTCGGGTACAGCCGTCAAAGAGTAATTATGGTAACTATTTACTGTTACATCTAATTCGCCCATTAATTGATGCCTGGTCGCAACATGACCACGCACAGATTTGAGCGCCGCTCCTCCCCAAACTCCCATCATTTGCATTCCACGACAAATCCCCAAAAGGGGGAGAGAGTTTTGAGACCCGTAATTCAATAAACGCTCTTCAACGTGATCACGTGATGGCTGCTCACCAATGTCATTGCCACCAGATAGAACTATGGCGCGTGGCCTTATGTTATTTAACCAATTTTCTATTTCCATCTCAGAATGAGCAAAGTTCGGAACGGGAACAACTATCGCACCGGATTTACTTAAAAAAGAAATCAGTCGCTGGTCTATCGAGTCTCTAACTTCATTCCGTTCAGGTAAGATCTCAACTCTCTGACTAACGCAAATTAAAGTCACGAAATAATCTCCACGAGTTTACTAGAACAGTCTATATGTATGGATTTTGCTCTTGAAATTCGTTGGTAAAGTAAATCGCCAACGCCAATCACGGCAGGTAACTCCAATTCACCAGCTCGAATGGCCATATGGGAATTTGGTCCTCCCCAGGCTGTAATCAAACCAGCAATAGGATATGAAAACAACCAATCGAAACCTGGGTCAGCATTTGGTATGCAAACAACTTTTTCTGCTAAATTTTCATGTGAGCTCGCATCTGTAACTTGAGCGGTCAGTCGCTTGTGAGTGACGAAATTTGGCAGAGTTTCAGGCAACTCGAATGCCCACACGTCCTCGGGTTTGGTGATTAATGGCGGCAAAGAAGTTTTCAGAGTTTGGGTGTAGTTGCGTTTACCCAATTCAATGTTTGTTATTAAACTATCTCTACAATTGAGACTTGATATATATAGTTCCTGCAAAATCTTTATATCAATGTATGCCAGATCT
>CACHDV010000037.1 GCA_902578675.1 uncultured Alphaproteobacteria bacterium | reverse complement strand
AGAATGACAAGGAATAAAGAACCTTGGATTGGTCAAGCGGTCCCGCGTGTAGAGGACGCGTCTCTACTTTCTGGAAATGCCAGGTATATTGATGACCTATCTCCTGTCCCCGGAATAAAACATGTATGTTTTCTCCGAAGCCCATACCCGCATGCAAGGCTGATAGATATTGATATCAGTGCTGCACTAAAAATGCCGGGCGTTTACAGCGTTTTAACAGGAGACGATATCTCGGCGATTACGGACCCTCTTGTGAGTGCTATTCGTGCTCCAGCGACGTATTACCCGATAGCTGTCGAGAAAGTACGATATGTCGGCGAGCCCGTTGCTTTAGTTATAGCCGATGATCGTTATCTAGGCGAAGATGCTGCAGAAGTAATTAATGTCACGTATGAGGAGCTTCCAGCCGTTGTAGACCCTCTAGAGGCTATTAAGGCCACGGCGCCTTTCCTGCACGAGAAAGTAGGTAGTAACGTCCTGCATGATCGACAATTCATTTATGGAGACCCGGACAAAGCCTTTGCTGAAGCGGATCACGTTATTAAGCTAAATTGGCGTTATCCTAAGCAATCTGCAACACCAATGGAAACGTTCGGCGTCATAGCACAATTTGAGAGGCAACCAGACAGGTATACAGTTTGGTCAAATTTTCAAGGCCCCTACATACTGCAACCTATAATGGCACGCGCTTTGAGGGTTTCTGGAAATTTTTTGAGACTCATTTCAGCTCCTTTCAGCGGTGGCAGCTTTGGCTTAAAGCAGTCGATATATCCTTATATTGTTCTTTTGGCGGCAGCCAGCCGCATAAGTGGTCTACCTCTCAAATGGACAGAGGACCGACTAGAGCATTTAATGGCATCTTCGAGTGCCGCCGATAGGGCAGATGAATTGGAAGCCGCTTTTACTTCGGACGGCACATTGTTGGGATTGCGCTTTAAGAATTGTGTTAATGTCGGCGCTTATATAAGGGCGCCTGAACCTGCCTCTGTTTATCGTATGCATGCGGCTTCTAACGGTTGCTATGCTGTTAAAAATATTTCTATACAAAACAAGTTAGTCAGCACCAATAAGATGCCGGTAGGTTTAAACAGAGGTTATGGAGGACCGCAGTTTTATTATGGTCTAGAACGAATGATGGATCGCACAGCGCGAAAATTGAACATAGATACGGCTGAGATTAGGAGAAAAAATTTTATACCAGAGGACCAATTTCCATACCATGCTCCAGCAGGTGCCATTTATGATTCTGGTAATTACTCAGAAGCGCTAGATCTGCTCTTAAAACTCTCAAATTATGAAAATATTAAACGACGCAGAAAGCAGGCAAGAGCGGCAGGTAAACTATTTGGAATTGGAATGGGAGCAGGGGTGGAGCCCTCGGGCTCTAACATGGCCTATGTTACGCTAGCTCAAACCGCAGAAGAAAGGAAGCGCGCCGGGGGTCGGTCTGGCGGAACAGCGGTAGCTAGTGTTACAATTGACCCAACTGGTGCTGTGAGTGTGAATTTAGATAGTACACCAGCGGGGCAAGGACATCAAACGGTGGCCGCCCAAATAGTAGCGGACATTCTTGGCTTATCCCCAAGTAAAATAAACGTTAATACGGCTTTAGATACTGGGACAGGAGGATGGTCACTCGCATCAGGTAATTATTCTAATAGGTTTTCTTCTATAGTGATAACATCGCTCACTAGAAGTGGTGAAAAGATTGCAATGAAACTCAGAAAAATAGCTGCCAATATCTTGGAAGTGGCGACAGAAGATATAGAGTTAGTCGATGGAGGAGCGCGTGTTGTTGGAATCCCTGACACAGCCATACCTATTGAACGCGTTGCCGCAGCAGCGCACTGGGATCCGGTAAGTATGCCAAAAGACTTGGAACCTGGCCTGAGTGACATAGCATACTATAACCCAGATGTGCTCGCATCACCTGACAAAGAAGACCGTGTCGCCTCTGCGCTAACTTTTGGTTATATTTTTGATCTTGCTGCTGTTGAGATTGATCCCGCTACTGGCCGCGTGACGGTTGATTGTTATGCATCAGTGCACGATGTTGGCAGGGTTCTTAATCCAATTATCGTTGAGGGGCAAATAAGGGGTGGTTTTGCTCACGGTTTTGGTGCGGCAATGTTTGAAGAATTGAGCTATGATGACAATGGCAATTTTCTGAGTGGTAGTTTTGCTGACTATCTGTGTCCAAATGCTAGTGATTTACCTCATCTCGAATTTGCCCATTATCGGACGGATACGCCTACAAATCCTTTGGGTTCGAAAGGAATGGGGGACGGTTCGTCAATGCTGACGCCGGTAGTTATGGCAAATGCTGTAGCCGATGCGTTGGGGTGCGAACAAATTGATCTTCCATTAACCCTGAACAAAGTTTGGAAGTTGGTTCAAGAAAGAAAAATAAAATGAAGCCTGCCGCCTTTGATTATTATTGTCCGGATACGATTGAAGAAACCGTCAATTTGCTTTCGGAATATGGGGATGATTCCTTATTATTAGCTGGTGGTCTATCGTTAGGTGCGATGTTGAACATGCGAATAGCTCGGCCCTCGGTTCTCATAGACATAAACAAAGTAAACCATTTGGATAATATTATTAAAACGGATGGTCACTTGAAGATAGGTGCTTTGGTGCGTCAGGGACATTTGACTTCTTCTAAAAAATGCTCGGTTTTTATCCCATTGTTAGCTGAGGGAATGAAACATCTAGGGCATTATCAGACACGAAGCCGTGGTACCATAGGTGGCTCTGTCGCTCATGCTGATCCTAGTGCAGAGATTCCTTTATGCGCCGTCACATTGGGTGGAGAGGTAGAGCTTATGTCGTCTAGAGGTAAAAGAACGGTTGCTGCCAATGATTTTTTTGTAGGCGCTCTAGAGACATTGAGAGCAGAGGATGAATTAGTGACTGGCGTCAATTTTCCAATATTTGAGGGTAAATATGGTGTAGCATTCGACGAGATCAGTGAACGGAAAGGCGACTTTGCGATCGTCGCTGCGGCAGCGTGTATAGCTGTTAAGGATGAACAAGTCCAAATAAAGATTGGGCTAGGTGGTGTAGAAGATAGACCGCGATATTTAGAATTTAATGATAGAAAAATAGAGAATAAAAACATTTATGAGAATATTGACAACTTTATAAGTGAGTTAGTTCCGCTTGAAGATAGGCGTGCATCCGGATCTTTTCGTCAGCAATTAGCCGGTCACTTAAGCAGAAAAGTTTTTAAAATTGCGATGGAGAATTGTGACTTTGAGGCAAGTTAATAAAGATCAACGAGTTCGTGTTAGTTGTACTGTAAATGGTGTTAAGCGCCTTGGTTATGCAGAGCCACGAACCTTATTGAGTGATTTCTTGCGACATGAGTTAGGTCTTTATGGAACACATGTGGGCTGTGAGCATGGTGTATGTGGGGCATGTACGATTATCATGGATGGATTGCTTGCTCGGTCGTGCTCTACTTTAGCAGTTCAAACGGAAGGTTCAGAGATCACGACGGTGGAAGGATTGTCGGAGGACGTAAATTTAGATTTGCTTCGTGAGTTGTTTTCAAAAAATGGAGCTCTGCAGTGTGGGTTTTGTTCAGCTGGCATCTTGGCTTCGACTAAGCATTTTCTAAACCAACATCCAAACCCAACCGAGGATGAAATTAAAGATATGTTAACAGGCCATATATGCAGATGTACTGGATATGCAGGCATGGTGAAAGCAATACAAGAGTTTGTAGACTGGTCGCCGGAGAGGGCCAAGAAATGACGCTGATAAATATGTTGTCGTCGTCGTCAGAAAGAAATCCATCTGCCCTAGCAATCGTCATGGGCGACCTAAAATTGTCGTATTCGGATTGGTTTCATCAAATTAAAATCATTGCTGGCGCTATTAACGAATTGGGTCTTGAACCAGGAGACCATTTGCTAACAATTTTATCCAATCGTTATGAGATGGCGACCTTGTATTGGGCAAGTCAGATGCTGGGTCTAATTTTTACGCCGTTTAATTGGCGTGCGTCAGCCGCTGAAATTGCTTACGTTCTTGAGGACGCAGAAGCTAAGCTTGTTGTTTGTGAAGCGCGGTCAGAAGCAGCTTTGACAAAAGCTCTAGATAGTTTTCCACTGGCCCTGGAGAAAGTGGTAAATCTTGACAGCAATTTATTAGGTCAAAATTTTAATAATCTTTTAGGTGCAAAGCCGTTCGATGGGCCTTGGCCAAAAGATAGTAAGGCGATCTGTTTGATGCTTTATACTTCCGGAACAACGGGCCGGCCTAAGGGCGTTCCAAGATCGCACGAAGCGGAAATCTTTGCGTCTGTGAATTGCATTGCACAGCTCCATTATAAATATGGAGATAGCAATTTAGGTGTGATGCCATTATTTCATACTATGGGAATCCGGACGCTTTTGATGTCTGCATTTCTAGACAGCGCATTCGTTTGTTTGCCCACCTATGATACAAAAAAACTTGTTGAATTAGTTGATTCTGAAAAAATTAATAACTTATTTTTAGTTCCAACGATGTTTCATGATTTGGTACACTCAAACCTTGCGGAGTTTAATTTGTCTTCCGTCAAAAATATTGCCTATGCCGGAATGTCAATGACAACAAATCTTGTTTTGAAATGCTCTGAACTTTTCCCAAAAGCGGAGTTTAGTAATTTTTATGGGTCTTCAGAAATTTACACCTTTGCGGTACGAAATAATCTGGCAGAGAACCCAGGATCTGCTGGTCTGGCAGGTATAGGACAAACGCTTAAAATAGTGAAGGCAGACCCTGATAGTCTCATTCAACCGAACGAAGAAGTACCAAGTGGTGAAACAGGAGAAATTATTGCTAGTATGGCATCGCTAGATGCCTTTTCTGGATATTGGAAGCGTCCAGATGCTGATGAGAAAGCCATACGTAATGGCTGGTATTTTACCGGCGACCTTGGAAAATTTGACCAAACGGGCGAGATATACGTGCTCGGGCGGGTTGACGATATGATTATATCCGGAGGAGAAAATATTTATGCAGAAGAAGTAGAGGATGTACTAGCAAAATCACCTGATGTGCGTGGTGTTGCTGTTATAGGAATGCCGGATAGTCGGTGGGGCGAAAAAGTAACTGCCTTTATTGAGCCGGAAACGGATAACGCGTCAGAGAAGCAGTTAGATGACTTTTGTTTAACAAGTAATTTGGCTCGATTTAAGCGGCCGAGAGCATATGCGTTTATTGAAAAAATTCCAAGGTCGGCGTCCGGTAAATTAATGCGAAGACATCTTAGAACCGGAAATTACAAATTATTGGATGGTTATCAACACAGTATATAAAGGAAAACTCATGGAAAGAGATTATGCTCAGAGGCGCGGCGACATTTTGCGCGATTTAGATGGACTTCGTGTTGAGGTTGATGAAAAAAATAGAATAGGTTATCTCATATTAGACAGGCCACCATTGAATATTGTTTCATTTAAGGGAAGAGCACAAATTAGAGCCATTATTGAGGCTTTTGATGAAGATGATGACGTTGGCGTTGTGGTGATAAAGGGAGCGAACGGTGTTTTTACATCTGGTGGTGATGTAAAGCGGTTCCCAGATATTCCCAAAAATAAGATGTCAGACCTGGCCGATAATATAGGAGCGCCCGAGAGGTGTTCTAAGCCAGTTATCGCTGCAATTGAAAAATATGCTTTTGGTGTTGGCTTTGAATTGAGCTTAGCTTGTGATTTTCGCTTTGCTACCAGTGGATCGTTGGTTGGATTGCCTGAATCAGCGATCGGCCAGATGCCCGGTTCGGGGGGGAGTGCGCGAGTTGTAAGACTTATTGGCATGACACGGGCAAAAGATATTGTGATGTTGGGAAAAAGAGTTCCCGCACAAGAAGCAAAAGATATTGGGCTTATTACCGATGTTGCTGATAATGAAAATGCCCTCGAAGAATTAGTTGTTGATTATGCTGCGAAATTGAATGCATTAGCACCGATATCACTAAGGTCATTAAAACGGGTTCTCAACTCAACTTTAGATAGTCCACTCAACGTAGCTTTGGACCTAGAAGGGCACTCTTACGAAAAACTTAGATGGACAGAGGATTACAACGAAGGCATTAAGGCTTTTAGCGAAAGAAGAAAACCTAGCTATAAGGGTCGATAAGTTAAATTATATTCTGATCATTATGCAGTGAAGCATTATCTTGGAAAGTAGGATTATAATGGCAAAAGATTACAAAGAAATTGCGGCAGACTTAACATCCTCAATGGGGAGACTTCAGAAAGGAATCCCCGATACAATGAAGGGGTTTGCCGCTATGGGGGCTGCTGCAAAGGCATCCGGCGCTCTTGATGCCAAAACAAAGGAGCTGATCGCCATTGCTATTGCGGTTGCAGTAAGGTGCGATGGTTGCATAGCTGCGCACACTAAAGCAGCAGAAAAATACGGTGTTGATAGAGAAGAGATTTTGGAAACGTTAAGTATGGCAGTCTATATGGGAGGAGGTCCTTCTGTAGTTTACGCGTCTCAAGCTCTTGATTCCTTTGATGCGTTCTCTACTCAATCGGATTAAATTATATAACGAATGTCTGGTGCTAGGGAGTTGGGCCAGTGTCTCCTAATGGCTTATTGTCCTCAACTCTCTTGTATGAGAACCGCGATAAGTCGAAGCTTTTAGCCTCCCCGTGGTTAATTTGCTCGGATAGTGCCAGGGATATTGCCGGTGCATGTTGCAACCCATGCCCCGAAAATCCAGCCGCTAAAATAAAATTGGATAGGCCATTTTCCCATGGGCCCAGTATTGGGTTCCCATCCAATAAGCACTGGTCATAGTGACCCACCCACCCGCCTTTATACTTAATTGTTTCGAAGAAGGGGCTGCGACTAGCCATAAGGTGCCAGAGCTCAGTCTCAAATTCGCGGTAGTCCAGCTCCCAATTAAATCCTTTTTTTCCGCCGACAGCGGTTTTTCCAGCTATAAAACCAGCCCCATCAGGTCGAACACTCAATCCGTTATGATCTCTTATAGCGGGGAACTTCTCTATTTCTTTTTCCATATTAAAATAAAATGTTTGCCTTCTGACAGGCTCTATAGGGACCTTCATACCAACCATCTTGCAAATGTCAGGAGCCCAGCAGTTTGCTGCATTTATTATGATATCTACTGGTATGAAAGTGCCTGACTCAAGTTTTACACTATTCACCCGACGATGATCGTGATTGATGTCTACGACCCGATCTTTTTTATATTCGACACCCAAGTCGATGGCTGCCCGTTTAAAGCCACGCAAGGCGGAATAAGGATCTATTCGACTATCTGAAGGAGAATAAAGTCCGACGTCAATATCCTTGAAATTAAATGATGGTAAAAGTGATTCTAGACTTCTCCTATCCATAAGTTTAATGTCGGCGCCGCCTTCAGAGAGCATTCTATAGTTCTCTTCAAAAGCTTTAACGGTATTTCCAGTTCCCAGGAAAAGGTAGCCACATTCGTGGAAATTCAGGTCAACAAAGTCCTCTTGAATATTAAGTTCGCGTGCGAAGTTTTTAAAAACATACCGTCCGTAGAGAGACATTTTTAAATTCTCAATCAAACCTTGCACAAATCGTATGCCGCCTATTGCTCTTGGTGTTGCAGCAAATTCGTATGTCGGGTCAGGCTCAATAACAATTAACTCGCTTGTTAAACCAGACTTAGCGAGATTCCAAGCAATACTGGAGCCTATAATTCCGCCGCCAATTATTGCAATTTTACTCACAAAACTTCTTTGTCAGCTTTGGCATGAAAGACGAGGAAAATATTCATCTCGCAATGCTAAGAACTAGGTGGTTGTGGGTTGTTGGCCGGATTACTGTCTATCAGTTTTACCTCGTCTATTGTGCCGTTCTCGGCAAGCGGTAGTAATTGGGAATAGATTTTATCGGCTAGTACTTTCTCATAAACTTGGTCATTGTTTCGATAGAAGGCGAAAGATTTAAGGTGCTTTTCTTTTTTTTCGGGATTTTCTATGGTTTGTTTTGTCCAGTTATAAAGTGGATAATCCTCCACTCCATTTTTCTCGGCTTCGTTGCAATAGCCTACAAAAGCATCATATGTGCAAACTAACTGTGTCCCATGTTTTTCTGCCAAGCTATTCAATAATTTAGCAGCGCTAGAAGATTTATTATGGCGCAGGTTAGACGAAGTCTCTTCGTCAACTCTTATCCTTATTTGATATAACCATTGGTCTGACATTAATTTTTGCCCTCTTAATTATTTAAGGTTTGTTCTCTATCCGATTGAGTTCCACATAAGCTATTTTTTTTTCTTTTGCTAGCTCGTAGAATTTAATTTGCCTTATAGTAACAAGCAAGGGGCTGGCTCCTCTATTAAAACAATGAATTTCTAAAATAATGAATTTCGCACGGAGCGATAAAATGTCAGATTCTTTTTCTAGTGATGCAATTATAATAGGAGGTGGATTGCATGGTACATCGACAGCTCTTTATCTTAGAAAAATGGGGTTGTCTGTGAATGTCATAGAGAAGCATTTTCCAGGACGATTTGCCTCTGGGATGAATGCAGGGGGTGTCAGGCGTTTGGGCAGAGATCTAGCTGAAATTCCATTGTCGGTTGCGGCTATGAAAATCTGGCATAGCATTGAAAATTTTATTGGAGACGACTGCGGTTTCCATAAAGTAGGTCAAGTAAAGATTGCTGAAACTGAGGCGGAGATGCGCGAGTTAGAAGCCAGAGTAAATAGTGTTAAGGCACAAGGTTTTTTGCATGAAGAACTAATCGGCAACAATGAACTTCGTGATTTGATCCCTGTGGTTTCCCAAAATTGTGTAGGAGGAATTGTTTGCCGGGACGATGGTGCTGCCAACCCAATGAAGACCACTAAAGCCTTTTGGCGCAGGGCTGTTGAGGAAAACGTAAACTACTATTTGGGTGAAAAAGTAACTGAAATTAAAAAAAGTAAGAACATTTGGAAAGTAAGAGCGGGATTTGATACGTTCAGTTCCCCCATTCTCATAAATTGTGCGGGTGCATGGGGTGACGTGATTGCTTCCATGATGGGAGATTATGCGCCATTAAAAGCGGAGGCGCTAACTATGATAGTCACTCAAAGGTTACCTGAGTTTATACAGCCTGTCGTTGGTTTAACAAGCGGTGGATTATCTTTTAAACAGAGCCCAGAGGGCACTTTACTTATTGGGGGTAGTCATCAAGGTAAGCCGAATAGAGATTTAGAAACGGCAGAACCTGATCCATTAACCCTATCGAATAGCGCAAAAATTGTAACTCGAGTATTTCCAAGTCTAACGAATGTTAATGTTGCGAGGGCGTGGTGCGGTTTAGAAGGTAAAATGCCCGATGACATTCCTGTCATTGGAAGCAGTATGACACAAGAAGCGGGATACCATGCTTTTGGATTTTGCGGTCATGGTTTTCAGTTGAGCCCCATAGTCGGCAAACTACTGGCAGAATTAATTGTAGATGGTAAAACAAGTATTCCGCTGGATGCCTTTTCCATTTCCCGCTTTGGTGGAGAGCAAAACCATTACATCAATTGATCCATGGCCCAAAGTTAGAGAATCATTTTATTTCGAAAAAGAACTTTTTACTTTTAAAGTAGATTGGCATCCTCTAAGTAAACCCACCCAAGGCGGCAATCAAAACTGAAAAAGGTTGACAATGGGCCTCCTCATTACGTGCACGCTGGTTACTACGCTTTATGCAACCACAATGACAATTGCCAATGTGTCTCTACCGCAAATTCAGGGTGCCCTTTCTGCAGGACCAGATCAAGTTGCTTGGGTTGTAACAGCAAATTTGATTGCTACTGCAGTAACCATTCCTTTAGCTGGTTGGATGTCAAATAGGTTTGGGCGTCGAAGAGTCATGGCAATTGGCGTGGCAGGCTTCGCCGTTTCTACTTTGTTATGTGGCTTGTCATCCTCTCTCGAGGCTCTGATTTTTTGGCGGGTCCTGCAGTCTGGTTTCTGTTCTCCTTTGGCAGCTGTCGCACAATCTGTAGTAATCGACGAATTTCCCGGTGAACAGCGTCCTCGTGCTGTGGCGATATTTATGATGGGGGTGGGAATTGCGCCTACGATTGCCCCGCTTCTAGGCGGCTATGTCTGTGAAACACTCTCCTGGTCATGGGTTTTTTACATCATGCTACCAATAGCAATATTAGCATTTTTTGGACTATTCATGTTTGTAAGACCAGACCCTCCTCGTGCAGAAAAAGTGGAGCTTGATTGGATTGGTTTCTTAAGTTTAGTCGTAATGATTTCTTCTATTCAATTAGTGCTGGATCGAGGGGAAAGAGAAGAGTGGCTGAGCTCCCTGCAAATTGTATTTGGTTGTTTTTGTGCCGTAGTATCAGGTTGGATCTTTTTTTCTCATAGTTTGACAAAAGAACGTCCCTTAATTGACTTAAGATTATTTACGGAGCGGAATTTTGTACTGGGCATTTTCATACACGGAATATTTGGGATGCTCTTTATAACGCCCATGGTCTTGATGCCCTCCTTATTACAACAACTACAGGACGTACCAGAATTTGAAGCGGGATCCCTTATCGCTATAAGGGGATTTGCGACCACGATTTCTATGCTAATGATGGTTTGGGGAGCCAGCAAATGGGACCCGCGGCTCCTTCTGTTATTTGGTTTTGGAACACACACATATGCAGGTTTGACGATGGCAGGATTCGATATGAATACTTCATTCCTAGAAGTATCCTGGGTCATGTTTGCTCAAGGCTTCGGAGTAGGCTGTCTTTGGGTGCCCATGACACTAGTCACATTCTCTAATTTGGCACTGGACCGCTCGGCAGAGGGAGCGATGATGTGGAACCTTGTTAGGAGTATTACGTCTAGTTTTTATATTTCCCTCAGCTTTATCGTTATATTTCACACTCAAAAAATGAGCTACAGTGAGTTAACTCAATGGATAATACCGTTTGATAATCGTTTTGAATTTGGTCTAACACAGAGTTTCTGGAATATAAATGAAGTCTCAAGTCTTATGCAGATTTCGAACGAAGTAACCAGGCAGGCAGCTAATATCGGCTATATAAATGTATTTCACTTATTTTTATGGGCTTCCATTTTGGCATACCCATTAATCTTAATGATTTCTTGGCCACCAAGAGGTGATAAGAGCCAATAAACGCAGGATTATTTTTTAATTGGTTGTTATGCTTTATTATTTTTGAATGGCTTTTTTCTGTTGGGGTAGCAAGTCGTGCAGATGTCACAAACCCGGCCGTCACAACCTCGGGCAGTACAATATTCTCTTCCATAAAAAATAATTTGAAGATGTAGTTTATTCCAGGTTTCGGGGGGAAAGAGCCTTTTTAAGTCTTTTTCCGTTTGTGTAACATTCTTGCCCTTCGTAAGCCCCCAACGTTGAGCGAGGCGGTGTATGTGCGTATCTACCGGAAAGGCAGGATGTCCGAAACCTTGGGACATAACTACACTTGCTGTTTTGTGTCCGACGCCGGGTAGCATCTCTAACTCTAATAAGTTTTCAGGAACTTCCCCATCATATTTTTCTACAAGGATACGCGATAGTTCTGAAATTGCTGCTGACTTCTTTGGAGCTAGGCCACAAGGACGAATAATCTTGTAAATTTCTTCTGTAGGAACCTTCAGCATCGCATGTGCGTCAGACGCAATAGCAAATAAATTTGGTGTAACTTCATTGACCCGCTTATCCGTACACTGCGCGCTGAGTAATACGGCAACCAAAAGTTGGAAGGAACTTTGATGTTCAAGAGGGATAGGCGGGTTAGGGTAAAGTTCATTCAATCTTTGTTGGATGAACTTTGCCCTTTCACTTTTCAACATAAGCTATAGTTCCTTGTGCAAAAAAATATGCAAGCCTAAACTATATGCAATTTATTTGTTAACTCATCAAGATATAGAAATAGTCATGTAGGAAAGGGCGGTAATATAATTATGACGGATATAAATGAAACAGCTCCACGACCAGGTAAAACTATTTACGGGGCTTCGCTAGGTATATTGTCACTCGATACAAAGTTCCCTAGGATTCATGGTGACATAGGGAATGCTGAAACATGGCCGTTTCCCGTCCTTTATAAAATTGTAGAGGGTGCCAGTCCTGATATGGTAGTCAGGAAGGGTGCTCGAGGTTTAAAAGAATATTTTATGCAAGCGGCAAAAGATTTGGTCTCCATGGGAGCTGATGGTATTGGAACGACCTGTGGTTTTTTATCGCTGTTCCAAGATGACATTGCTGAAGCAGCGGGTGTCCCCGTCGCAAGTTCATCCCTTATGCAAATACCATGGGTTCAAAGTACATTGCCGCCAGGAAAACGAGTTGGGGTAATTACCATTTCTAAAGAAAGTGTTACCCCCGAACATTTAGAGTCTGTTGGCGTACCTTTAGATATTCCATTAGTTGGTACAGAAAATGGCAAAACCTTTACGGCAAGTGTGCTTGACGACGGCGACTCAATGAATGTTGAATTAGCTAGAGAGGATCTTGTTACTGCTGCAAATGAATTAGTGGGGGCGTATCCTGAGGTAGGTGCAGTTGTTCTTGAATGTACTAATATGGGCCCCTTCAGCAAAGATATTAATTTAGCGCTTGGGTTACCCGTTTATGACGTGATCTCCTATCTAACCTGGTTCCATGCAGGTCTTCGGCCCCAGAGGTATCGCGTTTGATTTATTCGATGGAAACAAAGTTTGAAGAAAACTATAGTAGTTTCAGGGTAAGTATTATGGAAGTAGATGATGAAAAATGTTGACGTTGATGTTGTAGTGGTCGGTGCTGGCTTCTCTGGTCTCTACTTATTATATCGTTTAAGGGAAGCCGGTTTTTCGACACGTGTTTTTGAACGTGGTGGGGATGTTGGCGGAACCTGGTATTGGAACAGATACCCAGGAGCACGATGTGACGTGGAAAGTTTGCAATATTCTTATTCGTTTGACGAACAACTTCAGCAGGACTGGCACTGGCCCGAAAAGTTCTCTGCGCAACCGGATATTCTAGCTTATGCTAATCACGTTGCCGATAGATTTAATTTAAAAAAGGACATCGAATTTAATATAGAAGTTAAGGCGAGTCGGTTCGATGAAAACTTGAAAGCATGGAAGATTACCACGAATACTGGAGAAGAAATCGATGCTCAGTATTTTATTATGGCAACGGGCTGTATATCGACTACTCAAATACCCAATATTAAAGGCCTGTCTGATTATGTTGGTAACACCTTTCATACTGGGGATTGGCCCCACGAGGAGGTCGATTTTTCAGGACAGAGTATAGCAGTCATTGGAACTGGTTCTTCCGGGATACAGTCAATTCCAGTACTGGCAAAGCAAGCAAAAAAACTTACTGTTTTCCAAAGAACCCCAAATTACTCTATACCGTCACAAAACGAACCAATGACAAAAAAATACGAGCGTTCTTGGAAAGATGTTTACTCCGAACGAAGAAAGGAAATGAGATATTCTGCTCACGGAAGCCTAAAAGATCTCAACGACGTCCCAGCCCTTTCAGTTGACGAAGATCAGCGCCAAGAACTTTATACAAAACGTTGGGCCATCGGCGGAACAGGATTTCTTGGCTCTTTTAATGATTTGCTCACAAATGCAGACGCAAATTATACGGCAGCCGAATATGTGCGGCAGCAGATAAAGAGGGTTGTGAAAGACAAAGAGACAGCCGAAATTTTATGTCCTAGAAGTTATCCAATCGGAACAAAACGGATTTGTATAGATACTGGATATTTTGAAACGTACAATCGTGAAAATGTGAAACTTGTTGATATAAGTAAGAAACCTATCCAACGACTGGTGGCAGATGGGATAATTGTTGATGATCAACTCTATGCTTTTGATAGTATAATTTTTGCCACAGGTTTCGATGCGATGACGGGTAGTATATTTAATGTTGATATAAAAGGTCGCGGCGGCTTAGCACTAAAGGAAAAGTGGAACGCTGGACCAAAAACATATCTTGGTTTGATGTCGGCCTCTTTTCCAAACCTATTTATGATTACTGGACCAGGCAGTCCCTCAGTTAAAAGCAATATGATTATGTCTATCGAACAACATGTTGACCTTGTGATTGAAACACTGCTTTCAATGAGAAGGAAAGGTTTGTCGGTCGTTGAACCAGAATTAGAAGCTGAAAATAAATGGGTGGATCATGTGCAGGAGGTGGCTAACAAGACGTTATTCCCCCAAGCCAATTCCTGGTATATGGGCGCCAATATTCCCGGAAAACCGAGATTATTCATGCCTTATATTGGCGGCGTTGGGGCATATCGCGAAATCTGCGAAGAAATAGTCGCAAATAATTACAGAGGGTTTAAGTTTGAAAAGTCTAAGCAAGCTATCGCGGCCGAATAATGAATTATGACATTTCAGACTATCGATTTTTCCCAAACAAGTTCTAGTAACTTAATTTTATTTTAATGAGAGCTAACAAATGAAACTTTTTGATTTTGGGCCTGCGGCAAATGCTCAGCGAAACAAGAAAAATTCAACTAGATATTAAAAGCCTCTCAAGATAGACATAAACGCATCTTATCCCGGGGTTGCTGCTTGGATGGATCGGATGTCCAAGCGAGAGGCTTTTAATATCTAGTTGAATTTTTCTTGTTTCGCTGAGCATCCTCTCATTTAGAAATAATCAATTCGTTTTATTGGAGTAGTTTATGAATAAGCCATTTGTAACCACAGTTGTAGGTTCAATGCCGAAGCCGAGCTGGCTGATGGAACAAATACCACTTAATGCTGAAGGTAAGCAGGTGCACGGTAAGGGAGCAGAGTGGCAGTTTTCAGGTGATGTATT
>CACHDV010000036.1 GCA_902578675.1 uncultured Alphaproteobacteria bacterium | reverse complement strand
TACTTTTGGCTCGAACCACTCCGCGAGAGGAGGTTGAGAAAAAAACAGACGGTCTCTCTGTTTTCTTAGTAGATATGCAAGAGAGCCTGAAGAAAGGAATGGAAATTCGCCCGATTAGAACGATGATTAATCATTCGACGACAGAAATATTTTTTGATGAGCTTGAAATACCAGCAGACAGTTTAGTTGGTGAGGAGGGTAAGGGCTTTCGATACATCCTTGATGGGATGAATGCGGAGAGAATATTAATAAGTCATGAATCGCTAGGTGACGCCAGATGGTTTCTTAAAAAAGCTGTCGATTATGCAAATGAGAGAAATGTTTTTGGTCGACCTATAGGTAAAAATCAGGGTATCCAGTTCCCTCTAGCCAAAGCATACGCAAATACCGAAGCGGCGGCGCTGATGTCAGAGCGGGCGGCCCAGTTGTTTGAGGCAGGAATGCCATGCGGCGCAGAGTCAAATATGGCGAAAATGCTTGCCGCGGATGCGGCCTGGGAGGCCGGTGATACGTGTGTTCAAACGTTTGGGGGATTTGCCTTTGCTGAAGAATACGATGTGGAGCGCAAGTACAGAGAAGCAAGGCTTTATCGAGTAGCCCCAATTTCAACTAACTTAGTCCTAGCTTACCTGGCTGAGCATGTGCTTGGTCTTCCAAGATCATATTAAATCTAAAATGTCGAAACCCTTAGACGGCATTCTTGTTGTTGCTCTAGAACAGGCAGTTGCAGCACCCTACTGCACAAGCCGATTGGCAGATGCTGGTGCGAGAGTGATAAAGATTGAGAGGGCCGAGGGAGACTTTGCTCGACAATATGATAATCAGGTTATGGGGCAATCCGCTTACTTTGTCTGGCTAAACAGAGGAAAAGAAAGCTTGGTCCTTGATATAAAGAAAGAAAAAGACGCAGGCCTTCTAGATAATATCCTGAGCAAAGCTGATGTCTTTGTTCAGAATTTAGCGCCTGGTGCAGCCGGGCGAGCGGGGTTCGGGTCTGAAACTTTAAGAAAAAAGTATCCAAAGCTAATTACTGTAGATATTACAGGCTATGGCGAAGACGGAGAGTATGCCGACATGAAGGCATATGACTTTTTGGTTCAAGGAGAAAGTGGACTTATCTCGGTGACAGGATCTCCAGAGGTTATGGGACGTGTTGGGGCGTCCGTATGTGACATAGCTGCTGGAATGTATTCAAAAATTGCTATTTTGGAAGCAATAATTAAACGCTCCAAAACAGGTGAGGGGTCCACTATCAAAACGTCTATGTTTGGAGGCATGGTAGAGTGGTTGTCTCCCTGGTTATTACATCAGGCTTACGGTGAATTAAGCGAACAACGAATTGGTTTGCACCACCCGGCGATAGCACCATATGGTGCATATGAATGTGCTAACGGCGAGTTGATTTTGATAGCAGTACAGAATCAGAGAGAATGGCGCCGTTTATGCGACGAAGTTCTTAAAACACCAGAATTAGCAGACGACAAAAGGGTTTGCGATAATGTCGCCAGACTCGCTAATCGAAGTTTTCTTGATCAGCAAATTAAAAGTGTACTATCAAAAATACCAAGAAGTGACGTAAAACACCTTTTAAATAAAGCGAAGATAGCATTTGGAGCGGTAAATACTGTAGAGGATGTTAGTCGTCATCCTGCCTTGAGACTAATCAATACCAGAACTAATGAAGGCGAGATAAAGGTTATGGCACCCCCAGCGCGTGCGGTAGAGGATGAAGATCGGGTTCTTTCGGTTCCCTTAATTGGCCAGCATACCGATTCCATATGGGCTGAATTTTCTAAAAAATAGAATTTTTCAAGCCTAATTTTATATCGCGCTGTAGTTTTTTTTTAGGAAAAAACCGCGCAAAAACAATATCTTGTGCCTAATTTGCATGGCTAGCATTAGGAAAAACGGGCACCGAACACATTCATAGGATTGTAATACGGGAAATGGTAGTCTACTGTTACACTTGGTGTCTAAACTTACACCCAGATTTGGTGTGGTTTGGAGCGGGGGATCTAAGTTTGTCCCCTTTTTAGATTAGCCGCCTTGGTTTTGCAGGGTGTTAATGTCAACAGGGAGGATAGAGTATATGAGTAAAACTCTTCTAAAAACTGTAAGTCTTGCTGCTGTAGCTGGTATTCTAGCTTTCAGCCCAGTTCAAGACGCGCAGGCTAAAAAAGTAAAATGGAAAATGCAGGCAGCATTTGCCAGTACGCTAGCTCACTTGGGGCCAGCAGGGCAAAGAATTGCTAACTACGTTACAACAATTTCAAACAAGCGTTTTGAACTCAAATTTTTTGAGCCAGGTGCGCTTATTCCACCACTAGAATGCTGGGATGCTGTATCGAAAGGTTCAGTTGAATCTTGTTACACCACACCAGGATATCACACCGGTAAATATCCTGGTCTAGCGTTCATGACAGCTGTGCCGTTTGGCCCAGGTTTAGGTGAATTCCTAGGCTGGCAATGGTTTGGCGGCGGACAAGATATCGCAAACAAGATCTATTCAAAACATGGTCTCGTTTCAATTCCATGTGGTGCTATTGGTCCTGAAACATCAGGTTGGTTCAAAAAGCCAGTTAAGAGCCTTGATGATTTGAAGGGCATGAAAATGCGCTTCTTTGGTCTTGGTGCTAAAGTTATGACTAAAATGGGAATGTCAACACAGCTTCTTGCAGGTGCGGATATCTATCCTGCGCTTGAGCGCGGCGTGATTGACGCTACAGAGTTCTCAATGCCTAACATGGATATCTCTCTTGGTTTTTATCAGATTGCCAAGAACAACTACTATCCTGGTTGGCACCAGCAGGTTTCAATTGGTGAATTACTCGCCAACAAAGCCCTTCATGATAAGCTAAGTGACTCAAACAAAATGTTGCTTGATGTGGGCTGTAAGTCGAACATGATTTACGAATATGCTGAAACTGAAGCATTAAACCCAAATGCTATGCAGCAAATGAAGTCTAAATACGGTGTTACTAACCGTCGCTGGACTGATGATCAGTTGGGTGCCTTCGAAAAAGCATGGATGGAAGTTGTTAAAGAAGAGTCTGCAAAAGACGCAACTTTCAAAGAATTTGCGGATAGTTTCTATGCATTCCGTAAAAACTATGCGATCTGGGGTGATGCTCAGGCACTTAAGTCAACTTACATTAAGTAAGCTAAGCTTTTAGAAAGCTCGAACGGGCTTTCAGAGAGGCAAAGGAACGGGAGCCTATAGGGCTCCCGTTTTCTATATTATGTAGATAATTTTTATAGTAGCAGGCTATTGTTCATTCTGGTTTCTAATTGTTTCCGGAGTTACAATCCATTTTGCAGGTGCGATGAAGTTTTGGCCGATACTTTGGGATAAGCGTTATGAATAAAGTCGATGTTGTTGAGAAATCAAACGAAGGGAAAGTTGCAGTCCTTATGGTGTGCTTTTTGATTTTCTTAATTTTACTTGGGGCTGTCGCAGTAGGCTTTGAATCGGGTAACGTTATGTCCCTTTATGAAGTGCCAAGGGGCGAAGCAATTTATATGGTTGCCCAGGAATATATTTCGATAGCCATGTTCCTTGCTCTGGCGATCCTTTTATTTTCCGGTTACCCGGTTGCGTTTATCTTGGGCGGCCTGTCGATGTTATTTGGTCTGTTGGGATACTTTTTTGAAGTTTTTCAGCTTATCGAGTTCTTTAATTTTGTTCCTCGAATTTGGGGGATGGCCTGCGAAAACCTTGTTCTAGTTGCTGTTCCCGCGTTTGTTTATATGGGCGTAATGTTAGAGCGGAGTGGTATAGCAAACGATCTTTTGTACTGTGTGCAAGTCTTGTTAAGGAAAGTTCCTGGCGCATTAGCGCTAGCTGTAACGGTTATGGGCACAATACTTGCCGCTATGACTGGTATTATAGGCGCTTCTGTAACGATGATGACAGCCCTGGCTCTGCCAACGATGATGCGTCAGGGCTATAGCCATGCATTGTCAACTGGAGTAATAGCGGCATCAGGCACTCTAGGTATTCTGATTCCACCCAGTATTATGCTAATTATTATGGCTGACCTTATGGCAATTTCAGTCGGTAATGTTTTTATGGCAGCCATTGTGCCTGGTCTTACATTATCAGCATTTTACTTGATTTACGTCGCGACGCTAGCGGCGGTAAAACCCAGTTTAGCGCCGCCTTTACCTGCAAACTTGCTTAACATTCCAAAGGGCGAGATGGCACCTCTAGTAATTAAAAGCTTTGTGCCGCCAGTCTTTTTGATATCTCTCATCAAAGGGTCCATACTTTTTGGTTTTGCTACGCCATCAGAAGCTGGGGCGGTAGGCGCTTTTGGTGCAACGCTTCTTGCAGCCTTCAATAAACGGCTTAACTGGAACACTCTTGTTTCTGTCTGTAATACTTCCGCAAAAACGGTATCTATGATCTTCTTCATCGTCATAGCTGCAACTTGTTTTGCCTACGTCTACCGTTCATTGGGCGGTGATGACGTGGTTGAACATTTAATAATCGAGAAAGCCGGTCTTGGTCCGTGGGGAATGCTCATTTTAGTCATGGTGATTGTCTTTTTCCTTGGGTTTTTTCTCGACTTTCTTGAAATTACGTTAATCGTTTTGCCTGTGTTCACTCCTTTGATCGTTCAAATGGATTTTGGAGATCACTTAGCGCATGCTGACATTAAATTTTGGTTTATAATTTTGTTGGCGGTAAATCTACAGACGTCTTTTTTGACGCCACCATTTGGCTTTGCGTTGTTTTACATGAAGGGGATTGCTCCCCGCGAAATCAAAATACAGTCCATATACAAGGGGATCATACCTTTTGTGATACTTCAGGCATTAGGCGTCATAACCGTGATGGTCTTCCCGGAGGTAGCACTGTGGCTAATGCACGCGGCCTATGACTAAACTGTTATCGAGGCTCTGATCTTTGGGAGCCTTGAATTAGGAGAATTGACACTTTCGTCTAGGTTCATAATGTTGAGTTTTAGAAAGAAAGAATTTTTATTTTAATAGGTTCGGTCATCAGAAAATATTTGCACTTTTTTTAATAGCTTTTTGTTACAAAAGCTCTTTAGGGATGCTAATGTAGACGAAGTCTCCTGGGGAGAGCAGGGATAAATTTATACATATGTATATTACGGGGATTGTTACATGGATGATTCAAGCGTAGACCACCATTCCGGTGAGAGTAAAATAGCAATTCTAATGTTTGCCTTACTGGCGGTCGTTGTCCTCTTGGGAACCATTGGAGCTTATAGTTACTCCGGCTCGTTAATGGTGGAGGAAGAACTTTCAAGAGGTGAAGCCCTTATTTGGGTAGGGCAGGAGTATATCTCCATGGTTATGTTCGTAACCTTGGCTCTGTTACTTTTCTCGGGTTATCCAGTAGCCTTTATACTTGGCGGATTGGCCATGCTCTTTGGGCTTTTAGGATACTTCTTAGATTCGTTTACACTCATAGAATATTTTAATTTTATTCCAAGAATATGGGGGCAAGCTTGCGAAAACCTTGTCCTGGTGGCAGTACCAGCCTTCGTTTTTATGGGCGTGATGATGGAACGAAGTGGCATAGCAAACGACTTGCTGTATTGCGTTCAAGTCTTACTAAAACGGGTGCCAGGCGCGTTGGCATTGGCAGTAACTGTTATGGGTACAATTCTGGCAGCCATGACTGGGATTATTGGAGCGTCAGTGACAATGATGACAGCATTGGCTCTTCCAACGATGATGCGGCAGGGATACAGCCATGCTATGTCATGCGGAGTCATAGCGGCCTCAGGTACGCTCGGTATATTGATACCGCCAAGCATCATGCTTATTATCATGGCAGATCTAATGGCTATATCAGTCGGAAATGTTTTCATGGCAGCTGTTACGCCGGGTCTAACACTAGCAGCGTTTTATCTAATTTACGTCGCAACAATATCGGCCGCGAAACCAAGTTTAGCCCCGCCTCTTCCTGCGCATCTTTTAAACGTTCCAAAAGGTGAAATGGGACCATTGATAGCAAAAAGCTTCTTGCCGCCTGTGTTTCTTATTACGCTTATTAAGGGATCAATCTTGTTGGGTTGGGCTACGCCGTCCGAAGCGGGCGCCGTCGGTGCCTTCGGCGCTACGCTGCTCGCGATATTCAATGGACGATTGAAAGATGGAACCCTGGTTGAGGTATGTAATACCTCCGCAAAAACAGTATCTATGATCTTCTTTATTGTTATCGCTGCTACATGTTTTGCCTATGTATATAGGTCTTTAGGCGGGGATGATGTGGTGGAACACTTAATCGTCGAAAAAGCCGGCCTAGACGCATGGGGAATGTTAATTTTAATCATGGCAATCGTTTTCTTTTTAGGATTTTTCCTAGATTGGCTTGAAATTACACTGATTGTTCTCCCTGTTTTCACCCCGCTTGTTGCAGGGTTGGATTTCGGTGACCATCTTCCAAAAGAAGATATAAAATTCTGGTTTATCATACTTTTGGCGGTAAATCTGCAAACGTCATTTTTAACTCCGCCGTTTGGCTTTGCTCTCTTTTACATGAAGGGTATCGCGCCAAGAGAGATAAAAATACAGTCGATTTACAAAGGGATTATACCGTTTGTTATACTTCAAGCACTTGGTGTCATAACCGTGCTTGTATTCCCAGGCATTGCACTGGGCCTTATGCATTTCGTTCACGGTTAAGGGAGGAGCGATAATTATGTCTACTGAAGGAACTGTTCATAGCGGCAACGTAGCGGGTGGGAATCTTCTCTCCCAAGGAGTCGCAAATACTCTAATCGCATTAGTTTTAAAAATTAGAGCTCTTGTTGATTGGTGTGGGCGTTGGGCATCCCTCCTATTTGTCCCGATGATTGTAATTACCGTTTATGACGTGTGTCTTAGGAAGACGGGTAAGTTACAAATTGACTTAAAGTATGCAGCTGAGAACATTGGCTTAGGTCCTGTTTTTGAATCCACTCTTTTGCAAGAAACGGAATGGCACTTGCACACCGCTCTATTCGCGTTGGTTCTTGGTTTTGGTGTTGTTTGGAATACACAGGTCAGGGTTGATGTGATACGCGAGCATCTAAGGTTTAGACGTAAAGCCTGGTTAGAGCTGCTTGGGTCTACCTTTTTCATGATCCCATTCACGATTTGCGTGTTTTTCTTCGCGGCCCAATTTGCTTACGAATCCTGGGCTATAATGGAGATATCGGCCTCGCAAGTAGGGTTGCCATATCGATATATTATTAAAACGATATTTACACTAGGATTGTTGGTCGCCATCATTGCAGGGATTTCTGTTTGGCTTCAATCATTTCTTGCACTCTTCGCGCCGGAGGGTACGCGCTTTGAGTTAATGACCCTAGAATGGCCTGAAGACGAAGGTAGTACCATTGAAGGTAAGGAGCGCATGGATGTAGACTTGACCGTTTCCGTCGAGGAAGATCTTGCTAGGCAAACTGAACAGATCCTTGGCGATGAAAAAAAATAGTCCTGGATACACCTGAATAAACGTTGATTTTGGGTGTTAATTAATTGAGAGGGCGCTCGGTGGTAGCTCCGAGCGCCCTATTGTTTAAATATTTTCCGTCGGTATACTCGTTTTTATGTTCAAACTTCAGAACTTTCTTAAAAGATATGTTTGGGATCCGGAAACCACCCCTTATTTTGTAAAAGTTTCCGACCTCAGCCGCAGTCAGGCAGATAACGAACTATTTTTTTTCGCATTGATGGCTGCAATATTGTTTGGCATGGGTACATTTACATCCATAACGGGGCAAGCTCCTTATGGTGTATCGAAGGTTGCTGCAATTTACTGCTTTACCATTGTTTCGGCAGTTGTTTTGGTAGGTACGGTAAAGACAATTTATGCGGCAGTTTATTCAGCAACTGCACCGGTTATTGTGCTCGTAATGATTTTTCTTTTTGGCTTTCCGGAAAAAATGGAACTCATTGATGAGCTTGTTGTGCTCGTACTTTTATTATCCTCGATAAGATACATGTGGCGCATCATCCTGATTTGCCGTGTCTACTCAATTCTGCCAAAACGTGCCCCCGAGAACTCGTCTCGTAGACGTTTGTTCTAATAGAACTTGAAGCCAGATGCTCGACACCCTTAACTTCTTCGTTCTCAGAATATTCAGGTTACATCAGATAATCTTCTTAGCGGGGCTGAGTTTACTATTAATCATCGATTTTTTCTTTTTAGAGAAATGGGGCACTTTTTGGTTGATGCTTGTTTGGTCGATAGTGTTTGGGGTCCACTATCTATTTTTTCGAGCTCAAGCTGTTGATGATGAATGGCTAAAGGAGAAAATGGCATTTAGTGTTTATAGGCTCTGGGATTATGGGCACATTAGGGAAATCAAGAAGAACCCGTTCGGACGTTCAATATACAGGACAGAGGACGGCCGGCTTGATGAAGAAAAAGAAGATAAATGACCTGGAAGTCGCAAATTTTAGATAAGTTGGAAATATAATTTTAATTATTTTGCGTGATTTAAAGGCCCAAATGGAACACTAAATGGGACAGTCAATAGAGGCCGATTATTTAGTCATTGGAGCGGGGTCTGCAGGATGTGTTCTTGCAAATCGATTAACTGAAAACAACGAAAGCACAGTTACAGTAGTAGAGGCAGGAGGACCTGACCATTGGTGGAATTGGAAAGTCCATATGCCTTCTGCTTTAGCCTATCCACTTGCCGATAATAAATATAATTGGGCTTATTTTTCAGAACCAGAGAGACACTTAGATGGTCGAAGAATGTACTGTCCTCGTGGAAAAATTTGGGGCGGCTCAAGTTCCATCAATGGAATGGCTTATGTTCGAGGGCACGCTCTAGATTACGAAAAATGGTCTCTTATCAGCGGTTGTGAAGGGTGGTCGTATTCGGAGTGCCTTCCTTATTTTAAAAAAGCAGAAAGTCTCGATATAGGGGGAGACGAGTATAGAGGTGGAGTAGGGCCCCTCCAGGTGACCGCGGGAAAAATGGAGAACCCCTTATATAGGGCGTGGATAGATGCGGGGAGACAGGCAGGATATTCAGTCACTAGTGACCCGAATGGGTATCAACAAGAGGGACTGGGAAGAATGGATATGACAGTTGGTTGCGGCAGAAGGTCCAGTGCTGCACAAGCTTATCTGCGTCCTTCGTTAAAACGAAAATCGCTAAAGATATTTTCCAACACGTTAGTAACAAGAATATTGATTGAGGGGAAACGCGCCGTCGGCGTAGAGATTTTCAAAAATGGAACTACTCGGAAAATTTTTGCAGCGAAGGAGGTGATTTTATGTGCCGGGGCAATCAGTACCCCCCAAATTTTGATGCTATCTGGTATTGGCCCAATAGATCATCTTCGAGACATAGGTATCAATATAAAACACGATTTGCCAGGGGTCGGGCTAAATCTACAAGATCATTTGGAAATCTATCTTCAGACCGAATGTTTAAAGCCAATATCTTTATTTAAGGTAAATAATCCAATCAAAAAACTCTTTATTGGGATCCAATGGATGAGCTCAAAGAAGGGTCTGGGTGCCACTAATCACTTCGAAGCAGGCGGATTTATTAGGTCGTCGCCTGGTGTTAAACATCCAGATATTCAGCATCACTTTTTGCCTCTGGCTGTAAATTATGATGGTACGAGCCCGCAACTATGCCATGGTTACCAAGTTCATGTGGGGCCCATGCGCCCAACGAGCAGAGGATACATTCAGCTCAGGTCAAATAATCCTATGGAAGGTCCAAAAATTACCTTCAATTACATGAAAACGGATCAAGACAAAAACGAAATGAGAGAAGGAATTAGATTAACCCGTGAAATACTCGCCCAACCTTCCTTTAAGAGTTTTGCCGGCAAAGAATTATCGCCCGGGGAAGGTGTGCAAACTGATGCGCAAATTGACGCATTCGTCCGGAAAAATGGTGAAAGCGCTTATCACCCAGCTTGCTCCTGTAGAATGGGAAATGACGAGAAATCTGTGGTTAACTCAAAAGGTAAGGTTCACGGGATGGACAACTTGCGTATAGTGGATGCGTCAATAATGCCCTCTATCGTTAGTGGGAACCTAAATGCGCCAACAATTATGATGGCAGAAAAAATAGCAGATGATATCCGAGGTAAGGTGGCTTTAGCAAAAGAAGATAAAACCTTTTGGGTACACCCTGATTGGCAAAATAAACAGCGCTAGCTTGACTTCCGCTTGCCTGGTGCGCCGTCCGAAGTCTTTCTCCTTTGCATCATATCTTTCCAGCGTTTCATAACTTTCGCTTTTCGCTCAAGAAAAGCTTTTCGTAGCTCAAGGTTCTTTTGCTCACGTCTTTTGTAGAAGTTGCTTTTTTGGGAATTTGGTTTAGGAAGATCGATAGTTTTCGGCTGGTAAATGGCGGATGTGTTATCGGCCAATTTCAAGAAATGGGGGGAAACAAGACGCTTGCTAAGACCTTTGGTCGCTTGCTCTTTTAAATGGATAACAGCTTTTCTATATTTTGTTCCACGCGCAGTATTTCCAGAATGATATCTCTCTATTGCTAAGTTCCAGGAACCGTTATTTTCATACAAATTCGTCAGAAAATCGGCGGCGTACCTGGTATTAGTTAATGGGTCGAAAGCCTGATCTAGATTGTCGAATGCGTTAGGGTGATAGAATAAATTGATTTGCATACACCCAACATCGATATTTCTTACACCTTTCTTCCTTAAGGCCTGAACCTTGTCTATCGCTTCTTTTTTGGTCGCGAAATAAACACCTTTCCCACCTGCGGTAACAGTCCATGGCCAAGGGTAGCTCAGCCCCCTTTTTTGGTCCCATCTTCCTGTCTCTTTGAGGGAAATTGCTTTTAATAAACCACTTGGTGTATTTAAACGTTTTTCAACTGGTTTTGCTGCTTTTAAACACAAGTCGGAGGTTCCCAATTTTACTGTGGCAGCGTTTGCAACGGTGAACCCAAAAAAACTAGCAAAAAGCGAAAACAGAACCTTTTTGTGCGCGCACATATTTTAACTCCTTAGTTAACATGTAACGAGCAACAATTGTGCCAAAGCTAAATACTTATTCTGCAGCGCCTTTAAGATGGGGCATTGGATCTGCTTTTTGTCCCATATTTATCATAAAATCGGTCATAATTCGCGTTAACACTTTAATTCCGTCGAGGCGCTTTAACTCTTGCTCATTCATGTACAGAGAGCGGTTGATTTCAATCTGGATGGCGTGAACACTTTCATACGGTTTTCCGTAATGTTGCGTAATAAAACCCCCGGCATATGGGTTGTTGCGTTTTACAGAAAAACCAGCCTGAGTGAGAATTTCTAGTGCTGCGTTCATTATGGAGGGATGACAGGAACTACCGTGACAATCTCCAAGAATAATATCCGCCCCCTTCTTTCCCAAAGGCTTTGGGATTGCTGATTTTGCGGCGTTTGATGGCATCGAATGACAATCAATCAAAATACAGAATCCAAAAATATCCCGAGTTTGATCTATGAGTCTCTTTAATTCTATGTGATATGGATTATAACACGTTTCGATTCTTTTTTTTATTTTATCAAAATCGAGCTTGTTTTTGTAAACTTCTTCACCATTTGACACAACCTTTGCGACAGTACCCAGTCCCGCAAAAATCCTCTGGTTTTTAGTTGTTACATAATTTGGTAAGCCCGAGTTAAACATTGTTGGGTCTAATTCAAAAGGACCTCTGTTAACATCTACAAATACTCTTGGGAAAAGTGCTTTAAGGAGTGGCGCACCTACCTTTGGCGCATAACGGAAGATTTCGTCGACAAAACAGTCTTCCGATGACCTCAGTTTTTGCTTCGATAAGGCAGAGTTTTTAACAAAGTCCGCGGGATAATCCAATCCACTATGAGGTGAAGATATAACGAGTGGAACCGACTGATGACCAGGCTTTTCGATGTTGATGGGTTTATCGATATTAGACTCTAAAATATTCATGATTAAGTTTAGCGCGTTGGTGTGTTTATGTCATGAAAAGATATATAGATTACGCTTTTCATCGCCGCTTAGTTTACTTCTTGCCAATTTTGGTTTTTAGGTTATAAACACGGCGTTGCCGCAGGTTGGAACTATGAGGTTAGGGCGCGTAGCTCAGCGGGAGAGCACCTCGTTGACATCGAGGGGGTCACTGGTTCAATCCCAGTCGTGCCCACCACCTCAATCTACTTCAGAAAAGCTTTGGATCTATAGGCGTCACGGTTCCGACTTGGTCTTCTATCCTCTGCGCTAAATCCAGGCAAAGATGTTCATTGTACTTCCACCCTATTAACTGGACGCCATATGGTTTGTCATCCTGAAGGCCTGTACAGACCGTTGCCGCAGGAATTCCCAGAAGATTGACAGCGACCAATAAATTATGCGCACTAAAGATTTCTTTTGCACGTTCTTTAGTTTGTATATCTTCGTTAGGCGCGAAGGGACGAATGTTAGAAACTGGCCCAATTATTACCTCATAGTCTTGAAGAAATATTGACCATTCCCGCATAAGTTGTGTTCTTTCCATTCCCAGTCTTATGTATTCTGCAAGAGTACATTCCTCATGAAAACTTTCCAGAAAATCGAGCGCAGCAGATATCTGACTTGAGCCTAATTCGTCCATGGCTTTTCGAAGGACTGATCTTAGCTCTGCGCCTATCAAACCAGCCCAAACCTCAGCACAACGAGTAATTTTTGGTGGAGAAATTTCTTCAACTATATGCCCTGCTGCCTCTAGTATTTTGCCCGCATTATGTAACGACTGCCTAACCTCATCGGCTAATGGTGCCCCAGGGGTTTCAGTAGCAAGTGCAATTTTTCTGTAGCCAGTCTTTTCCTGTTTTTTAATGAAGCTAGGTGTCCACCATGGATCCCTTCGATCAGATTTTGACATTGCATTGAATGCCAACCTTGCATCATTTATAGACCGCGTAATTGGGCCCTGTGTGGATAAGAGCTGCATCATTGGAGGCCTATCCTCGCCGGCCGTCGGATTAAATGCTGGTATGGCCCCTTGTGTGGGTTTTATTGTTGCGAGCCCACAACAATAAGCAGGGTATCGGAGCGATCCTCCAAGGTCATTACCATGAGCTATGCAACCAATCCCAGCGGCTAATGAAGCGGCGGCACCGCCGGACGAGCCACCAGGGGTAATGTTTTTATCCCAGGGGTTTAATGTATCCCCAAAAAGGGGATTACCAGTATGCCAGCGTAGGCTGAACTCTGGTGTATTTGTTCTGCCTATTGGAATCGCACCGGCCTTTAGAAGATTATCAACAACCGGCGAATTGGCTGGAGCAAGGTTGTCTTTCAATTTGCTCACGCCATTTGGGCTTGATTGCCCGGTTATATCGACATTATCTTTTATTGTGACGGGAACCCCATGCAAAGGACCAATTTGCTCGTTTCTAGAAATTTTCTCATCGGCTAGTACCGCCATTTCCATAGCCTCATCATTCAGACTTCTGGTAATTGCGTTTATTTTTGGGTTGACCTCTTTAAGTCGTTCTAAATGATTTTTGATGACTTCCCTTGTGCTCACATCTTTCTTAGAAATTAGTTCTGCGGTTTCCATTGCCCCCAGTTGCCACAAATGATCCGACATCTATTTTTCCCTATTTTTATACAAGACTACGTAACTTATTGGTCTGTTCTCTTCCTGCGGATATCATAAAACTTAAGTCATTTCCGGCCAGCACTAATTGAACGCCCATGTCTATATATACTCTCATTGCATTAAAATTATATACGCCACCCATTCCAACAAACTTTCCGTGTTTCTTGCAAGCTGTGATCGTCTGCTTATATGCTTCCATTATTTCTGGATGGTCCAGTTCGCCAGGGATACCCATCTCCATGCAGAGATCATTTGTTCCGATCAGTAAACAATCGACGCCCTCGACGGAGGCGATGTCGTTGGCATTTCTAATAGCCGTCGGCGTTTCGAGCATTAATACTGTAAGTGTTGCGTCATTAACTGCTTTTGTGGCCTCAGCCATCGGAAAACTTTGAAAATCTAACATTGGTTGAGCGCCGGCAACAGACCTATGTCCTATTGGAGGGTATTTGCATTGACGGACCATTTGAATAGCAGTTTCCTTTGTGTCGACGTGTGGGACAACAATACCCTGCGCACCACCGTCTAAAGCTCTACTCGCATGAAAATGCTGGAAGCCAGGAACTCGGAGTAGCGGTGTGATACCTACATCTTGAGCTGTAACACTTATTTGAGTGGCTGTGTCTAGATCCATGGAGTTGTGCTCCATATCGATAAATAGCCAATCAAACCCAGCGGTTTTCATTGCTTTTGCTATATCCACTGTCCGCGCCTGCCGCAGACCGACCCCAATTGCCAGTTCACCTGCTTGAAGCTTCTCTTTTGCGATATTCTTAATGTCGACCATGCTTCTCTCTCATTAATTAGTGAATTTGAACTATCATGGCATGGTATTAATACTTCTGGAATAGAGCTATAACTAAAGTAATGAAGATAGCGATTGTTTTGATCAATGAATGATACAGTTGATGAAGACCTTTTCAAAGATGACTGCGTTGCGGTAAGGCAAGATTGGGACGTATTACAGCAACATTTGAGAAAAAAGGGACAAAATTTAGACCTCGCTGAAATGCCTAACCAGTTTGCGGCAGGTTTTGGAAACCTTAACTATTATATTATTTTTAATGGACGCCCAGCTGTTTTGCGAAGGCCTCCAATGAATTCATTTGTTCAAGGAGCAAATGATATGCTTCGTGAAGCGAAAGTACTTAATGCTTTGAGCCCAGTATTCCCACTAGTTCCTGAATGTCTTTTCGTTGGGCATGATTTGAATGTTTGGGGGGTACCGTTCTTAATTATGG
>CACHDV010000035.1 GCA_902578675.1 uncultured Alphaproteobacteria bacterium | reverse complement strand
GAAACTGTTTTCTGAGGTGAATGAAAATGCGGATATGAAGGCGGTCGAGGGCTTAACTGCAAACGGCGCTAATTGGTTTCAACAAGTCCGATATGGCATTATTCCGCATGTTCTGCCAAATTATTTAAGCTACGGTCTACTAAGACTTGAAATCAATGTGCGTGCTTCCACAATTTTAGGGTTTGTGGGTGCCGGTGGAATAGGAGAACAACTTACAGCTAACATCCAATGGACTTATGGCGCCGATGTGACAGCAATTTTTGTTCTCCTGATTGTTACAATTATCGCCCTTGATTATTTGTCGAGATGGTTACGTGGAAAATTAATTGCCAGTGGCGCAAGTGTAGTAGGATAGTGCAAATGGCTTCTTCAAAAAGTGAAATTGAAAACAAAATTTATCGAGAATTTAGTCATATTATTTATCCAAGTTGGCGAAAAAAAGTAATACCGCTTGGGATGGTAGCCATTGGCCTGCTTTACTTAGCGTATGTTATTTCATTTTTTGATATGCAAAATATTGGAAAGCGTTGGAATACAGAAAGGGCTTCATTTTTTGCACTCGATTCCTATGCGCACAAAGTTCATGTTCAAAGTTATTGGAAAAACCCTCTTAAATTAAAAGTAACGTTGGAAGGCAGTCGGTTTGAAACTTACGATCCTCACCCAGAATGGGTCACAGGAAGTAAGAACGAAAATAAGCGTATTGACTTTGGCGATGATGGTTATTTGGTTTTGCTTGATAATAAGGTAGTGATGCATTGGAAAGATGGTGTTCCAATAACCGTCACCCGGCCGGTAAATGGAAAGCTAGGCATACAAAGTGATGAAGACCTCCCGGATTACGTGAGAGTTACCAAAAACAAAATTAACGTGCGGCCAAGCCTGTATTCCCGCGTTCAGTTTTATAAAACAAAAATAGTAATCCACAGATATTTCAACGGCTGGGAATATTTCTTCTTTGACTTTCAATCGCCTCTGGCTAATCACGGTTTCTTCGATACACTCCGCTTCGTTTTTTTGGATAAAAGGCTAGATCCAAAGATGAGTAATTTATCTTTCGCATGGAATGAATTTTTATATAACGGTCTATGGCTTCATAAGGAAGTGTATGTCGCGCTATTCCAAACGATTTTCATGGCTGTACTGGGGACCTTGATAGCAGCAGTTTTTGGACTTCCTATGGCTTTCATGGCTGCCTACAATGTTACACCGTTCGGGGGCGTGCGATTTATTCTCCGACGGTTGTTCGATACTTTAAGAGGGATTGATATGCTTATTTGGAGCTTGATTTTTATTCGAGCCTTTGGCATGGGACCCTTTAGTGGCATACTAGCTATCGGTGTTACTGACACGGGCACCCTTGGCAAGCTTATGTCTGAGTCGATAGAAAATATCGATAAAAAGGAAATGGAGGGCGTCAAGTCCACGGGTGCCAATAATCTTCAACAAAATCGCTTTGGCATTCTTCCTCAGATATTACCCATATTTATTTCGCAAACATTGTACTATTTGGAATCTAACACGCGTGGCGCTATCGTAGTGGGGGCGATGGGAGCCGGTGGAATAGGGTTGCAATTTTTGGGATCACTTCAAACAGGAAAAGATTGGGAAAATGTGGCCTATATATCCCTAGTTGTTCTAGTTACAGTTGTGGTAATAGATATTCTTTCTGCTAAGGCGAGGCGAAAATTAATTGGTTGATCCACTTAGGATAAAAGCGTAATTAAATTTTTAGATACCTCAATTACTACGTAAAGTGCAAAAGATATTAATTGGTCCTTAAATTTGTTTGTATGGTCTATACAACTTATTAGACAGAATTTTGTGGGGTCTATATTGGAATATAAACATTTGGGAAAGTCAGGCTTGAAGGTTTCTCCGCTTTGTCTAGGAACTATGTTGTTTGGGCGAGAAACACCCTCTCAGGAAAGCCAATTAATAATTGAGTCCGCACGCAACTCTGGAATAAATTTTATAGATACTGCCGATGCTTATGTTGGTGGGGACTCCGAGCGACTTGTCGGACGTTGCATTAAAACGTCTCGTGATCATTGGGTACTTGCAACTAAATTAGCAAATAAAATGGGGCAGGGGCCAAATAAAGGTGGTTTGTCTCGAAAATGGGTAATGCAGGCGTGCGAGGAGTCTTTGCGCCGTCTTGGAACAGATTACATCGATATCTACTATCTTCATAAGGAGGATCACGCGACGCCACTAAGAGAGACAATAATGGCCATCGGTGACCTTATAAAAGATGGTAAAATTCGTTATTTTGGCGTATCAAATTATCGTTCGTGGCGTGTTGCTGAGATATGTAATATTTGTGACAACCTTGGAATAGACCGGCCCATCGTAAGTCAACCGTACTATAACGCGATGAACAGAATGCCGGAGACAGAGCACATTCCAGCTTGCAAATATTTTGGGTTAGGCGTTGTTCCCTACAGTCCTCTGGCGAGGGGCGTTCTAACGGGAAAATATAATACAAAAAGCAAACCGGAGAAGGGAAGCCGGGTAGCTAGAAAAGATCGACGAATGATGCAAACGGAGTGGCGCGAAGAGTCTGTTGAAATCGTTGAAAAAATTAAACGCCATGCAAAGAAACAGAAAGCCACAGTTATTGATATAGCTATAGGCTGGCTACTAAACAACAGCGCCGTTACTTCTTTAGTAGCCGGACCAAGAACGATGGAGCAGTGGGAAGCTTATGTCAAAGCCCTAGAATATAAGTTTTTGCCAGAAGACGAGGCACTGATAGAAAAGTTCGTGCCATCAGGTCATCCATCAAGCCCAGGCTACAGTGATCCCGCATACCCGATAGAAGGACGCTATCGAATCAGCTGATATTCAAGATACCTATTAAATAAATATTAGCGATATTGAGCAGCACTTCGACCTGCTATTCTGCCAAATACGGCGCCAGAGACAAGACCTGTTCCCCCGGGGTAGTTGAAATGGAACAAGCCTCCAACCATTTCCCCACAACAGAAAAGCCCGGGAATCGGGCGCCAATCAGTCCCTATTACCCTAGCGTCTTCATCAACCTTTAATCCGCCAAATGTAAATGTAATTCCCCCGGTTGCGGAATACGCCACAAATGGGGGAGAGTCTAACCTTAGGGCCCAGTTTGTTTTATTTGGCGATAACCTAGTAGTAGATAATCCATCTTTTTTAGTCGGGTCAAAATGCTCATCGTCACAGGCATTTTCGTTATATTCATGAAGGGTCTTAACTGCTTGAGGCTTGTCGTCTATTTCTAGCAGCTCCACCAGTTCCTCTAGGGTGTCTGCCTTGATTGGCTCACTAGTGCTGTAACGAGGCTCGAGTAGATGGATCGTTTTTTGATCAAAAATTTGCCAAGCTAAACTACCGGGTTGTTTAAGTATTTCGCCGCCATATTTCGCATAAGTGTAGAGGCCAACGTCTTCGCCTTCATCACAAAAACGGTAGCCATTTCTATTAATCATTACACCGTAGGGGTATGATAAGCGATTAGACTTGTCAGTACGCCCTCTATCTGCGAAGTCGGGCCACTCGTTCGAAATGGGTGTTGAATGTTTGCCAGACCATTGACCCCACGGCAGAGCTCCAATCGCTAATGCCATTCTTAATCCATCACCTTGATTATGTGCTGTTCCTCGCACTTTAGCATGGTCCCACGGTGCAGCAAGATACTGTGAGCGCCATTGAGCATTGGCCTCAAATCCACCACAGGCTAACACGACAGCGTTACTAGAAATCTCCTCCAGGCCATCTGGCCCTTTCACCACAACGCCTGTGACACCCCCATCTTTATTCCTTAGAAGATCGTCAGCGCCAGTTTCATATCGAATTTCGATAGAGTTTTTTTCTGTGGTTTTGAACCAATTTGTCGAGAGACCTATTCCCTCGTGTTCCGCTCTAATAATTGCTCCCTTTTGCCATTTAATTCGGTTGCCCACTTTTATTCCTGATAAAGTAGAAGCGGGCTCCATTGGGATTCCACCGTATTCGTGGGCCCATTTTATAGTTTCAAACGAGTTATCTATTAATATAGTGGAGAGTTCTCTATCCGTTTTATTATGGGTTACTCTTAGTAAATCAGCCCACATATCAGATTTTGAATATGGTAAGACATCTTCGAAAAATCCGGGTATTACATCGCCCGCCATAGGGACCATAGCTTCGAGCTCTCTTGGGTCGTCAAAGGCTATTCTTAAAAGACCACCCGAAAAAAAAGTATTACCACCACGTTCATTTTTATTGGCCTTTTCGAGAACTAAAACTTTTTTTGCTCCGGTTTCATGAGCTGAATTTGCTGCGGCTAAAGCGGCATTGCCCGCGCCAACCACTATTACGTCGTAATCAGGCATGTAGAAGGTTTCTCCAAAATATTTTCTTTTAATATTCTAACCAACGAAGGCATGAGATAACACCAAAGAGTTTCAAAAAACGAAATACCTATATGATTTAATTCTAGTCATAAGAGGTTCATTAAAAAGGTTATTTTGAAAAGCTTACTAAGGGCTGTATCTGCTTATACGACGGATGACTTTCTTGATTGACGTTTTCGCTCATGCATATCGAGATATTTTTTTCTCAATCTTATAACATTTGGCGTAATTTCGACTAATTCGTCATCCTGGATGTACGAAATAGCACGCTCCAAGGTTAACTTAACTGGTGGACTCAAAACGATAGCGTCATCCTTCCCGGAGGCTCTAAAATTTGTTAACTGTTTCGACTTTAACGGATTTACTTCTAAGTCATTATCTCGGGTGTGTTCGCCGATTATCATGCCGCCATAGACTACTTCACCTGACTCGATCATAAGCTGGCCTCTGTCCTCGAGATTAAATAGTGCATAACCAGATGATTTCCCTTGTTCCAGAGAGATTAAGACACCATTCCTCCGACCCGGTATCTGACCCTTCATGGGTTTGTAGGAATGAAATATGCGATTAAGAATTCCGGTTCCTCTAGTTTGTGTCATGAACTCACCATGGTAACCGATTAGCCCCCTTGAGGGGCACAAAAAGGTAAGGCGTTGTTTGCCCCCACCAGACGGTCTCATGTCCTGTAATTCACCTTTCCGTGTTGAAACGGCTTCCACAACCGGGCCGGAATATTCGTCGTCGACATCAATTACAACCTCCTCCACGGGCTCCAACTTCTCACCTGTTTCTTTATTTGTCTCATAAAGTACGCGAGGCCGACTGATGGACATTTCATAACCCTCTCGCCTCATTTGCTCGATAAGCACAGCTAGTTGCAACTCTCCTCGTCCAGAAACTTCAAAAGCATCTTTTTCAGCAGTCTCCGATACAGTTATAGAAATATTACCCTCGGCCTCTCTGTATAATCTATCGCGCAGAACCCGAGAGGTAACTTTATCCCCGTCTAGGCCCGCTAATGGGCTATCGTTAATCGCAAATGTTACTGCAATTGTTGGCGGGTCAATCTTTTCAGCATGCAGCGGAGTGTTTGCAGCGGGATCTAATATTGTGTCCGCTACCGTTGTCTTTGATAAACCGGCTAGTGCGATAATATCGCCGGCGCTCGCTTCCTCTAAGGGAACCCTCTCAAGGCCCCGAAAAGCGAGAACCTTTGTGATCCGACCCTCTTCTTTAGCTTCTCCGTCTATTGTCAGCGATTTCACTATAGAATTTGGCTTAATTGACCCCGACGTTATCCTTCCGGTGAGAATGCGGCCAAGAAATGGGTCATATTCCATTGTTGTGACTAACATTCGAAAATTTTCATCGGTTTCGATAGTTGGTGCTGGAACATGTTCTATCACGCGCTCAAAAAGACTATTCATGTTGCTGGTTGGAGTTGCTGGATCATCCGCCGCCCAACCATTTTTTGCAGATGCAAATAAAGTAGGGAAGTCTAATTGTTCCTCATTTGCATCTAGCACTGTAAATAAGTCAAACATCTCATCTTGAACGGCGAATGCCCTTTGATCTGGTTTGTCCACTTTATTTACTACAACGATCGGCTTTAAACCCAATCTAAGGGCTTTACCCAAGACAAATTTTGTTTGTGGCATCGTTCCTTCTGAAGCATCGACCAGGACTAGTACGCCATCTACCATCGATAGAATGCGTTCTACCTCCCCCCCAAAATCGGCATGCCCGGGTGTGTCGACAATATTTATCCTGTGGTCTTTCCAAACTACCGAGGTACATTTTGCCAGTATTGTTATGCCACGTTCTCTCTCTAAATCATTGGAATCCATGGCGCGGTCTGTTATTGCTTGGTTTTTATGAAATGTACCAGACTGCTGAAGTAGTGCGTCGACAAGAGTCGTTTTTCCATGGTCTACGTGGGCTATAATAGCTATATTTCGGAGTTGCATTCGTAAAAAAACTTTCCAGTAAAAAGAATGAGCGTTTTTACCTAAAACAGTCGACAAAGTCTCTTAGAATTTTACGCTATGTTAACGAAATATCGGAAAACGTAGAAATAACATCAAATCTGTATGATTTTTTATCCTTATGTAAAGACTTTGATGTAATTTCATTATTTTTTCTGTTTTACGATGAATGCCTTTACTGAAAAAAATTGGATCTTGGCTAGTATGACTTCATTCTCTGAATTCCACGCACATATTTACTTTGGTTCTGGTACTAAGGACAAAGCAAAAGATTTAATGAATAATATTACAGATAATTTTTCTCTAGAAGTCGGAACCTTCCACGAGAAACCGGTAGGCCCGCACCCATGTTGGAGTTTTCAGGTAAAATTTGACACCAAGATGTTTGGAATCTTCGTGCCGTGGTTAATGGAGAACCGCAATAGGCTTACAGTATTCATTCATGCCTGCACCGGCGATAACCTTCTTGATCATACAGAAAATGTATGTTGGCTTGGCAAAGTGCACGAACTTAATCTTGAGATATTTAATTAACTTAAAATTATTTTTTTTGCTTTTTTTCTTCTCGGTTTGGAAAAAAGTCAAGGCATACCTTTAGCTTTTCTGTTGTCATTTCGGGAGCTTCGCTGCATTGAATGTAAAGTTCTCTACATTCTGTATAATGATTATCGGATGGAGAAAACCTTAAGTCTTCACAAATTTCGGTAAAACGCTTTGCCAATGTTACAAAAGAAGAACCAGAATCACCTTGAACCGTGTCTGTTCGTTTATTTAGTGGCTGTACCTTTAAGAATTGTGCGATTGCTTCATTTGCTCGAGCCAAAGGAATTTCCGCTAATCCCTCGTCACCCATGAGTGTCCAATATCGAATGTAGATATTTTCGCCCAACATCATTTGACGCATAACCGGGGGTATTAGGCCTGGTGTGGCTGAACCCCATACAATAAACTCGATTTGCTTGCCCCGCTGTTTGTATAGAGTTGGGTTGAAACCAACTTCAAGTTTTTTTAATCTTTCCAGCTCAATTTGATCAAATGTATCCACCCAAAAGGTCGGGAGCTTTTTAGAAGTTAATTGTTTTCTCATTGTTCGCGGAAGGCGAAACCGCGCCCATATACTATCGTCCTTCTTTTTAAAAATATGTAAACGGTAACCATCCTTCGTGAGAATGCGGGCCTCGATCATCGGCTTTTTACTTACCGGGTCAGTTAAAACTTCGACGAACCACTGAACACGAGCCGCCTGGCATTCAAAGGACACCGCGCCAGAAATTAAAGTAAGTGACATTGCAATATGGTAAAAATACTTTTTCATCACCGCATTTTTTCTATGTTCCTGGTAGTGATTCCTTATATTAGTTCATAAAGCAAAAAAAACTAATAAAACTGGTAAATAAATGATTTTAAAGTTTTTGATAATCATAGGCGTTGTATACTTTAGCATTTTAATTTTTTTATTTTTCTTTCAAAGAAATATCCTGTTCGTTCCTGATCGTTCAGCACCAACTCTCACAGAAACGAGTGTATCTGAGATGCGTGACGTAAATATTGAAACGGAGGATGGACTATCTCTAACCTCTTGGTTTTACCGAGGAGAGGTTGAGAAACCCTTGATCATTTATTTTCAGGGAAATGCCGGAAACATAAGTGATAGAGACTATAAAGCGCGCTTCTTAATCGACAATGATTATAGTGTTTTATTACTGGGTTACAGAGGTTACGGCGGAAATAAGGGACAACCAAGCGAAGAGGGATTAAGGAAGGACGGGGAGGCGGCACTAGAGTTTGCTAAAAGAGAAGGTTTTGAGGCATCCAACATAATTTTATATGGAGAGTCGCTGGGAACTGGTGTGGCTGTAGATTTGGGAACCCGCGCAATGTTTAAGGGGATAGTTCTTGAAGCTCCATATACGTCAATAGAAGCTCTTGCTAAGAAAAGGTATTGGTTTATCCCAGTGAGTTATCTTCTCAAAGATAAGTTTGATTCCATAAATAAAGTGTCTCAATTAACCTCTCCAACCTTAGTTCTTCATGGAGACTCCGATCGTGTAATTAATCTCGATTATGGCAAACAACTCTATGACTCTACTCCTCAACCAAAGAACTTTGTTATGTTTCCCGGCGGCGGGCATAGTAATCTCTTCGATTTTGGTGCTGGAACAGAGATCGTAACGTTTATCAATTCATTGGAATAACAATTGCTAAATTTATTTTCTAGATAGCTTTTTTTATTGCGTTAAAGGGTAAGAGAACACATTCATGACGAGGAGGTACGCTCTTAACCGGTTCAAAAACCTCAAACCCTTCCCAGTCTGGGTTTTCGATTTTGCCAACCAAGTAATCGGATAATTTACTACCAACGGTATTTAATTCCTGTAATTGGTAGCCATTGGCGTTTTGGGCCAACAACTCTGAGGAAGCTTCACATAAAGCACACCCTCTAACTTTAAAGCCAATATCACTGATGCGCCCATCCTCTATTGAAAAATCTAAGTCGATCCTGTCCCCGCAGAGAGGGTTGTCAAATCGAATAGTGGTATCGGGAGTATCAATACGTATTCTCTTTCGTGATTCGCGGGCTAATTCGATGATTTGCTTTTGATATAGCTCGTTTGCCATCTTTCACTACCTGTTTAAGGACCACTAGTTGTGAAGTTCTCGTATTCATCCTGTGTGTCGATATCAAAATGGATATCAGAAGTCCCGATTTCAACTTCCACTATTTTATCGGAGTGCTGCTTCATTACCTGTTTCGCGCCGAAGTCGCCGCTTGTCTCAAAGATATACGGGAAGAAACGACTTCCTATGAGAACTGGATTGCCTCGTTTTCCATTGTTGGTCGGAATACAGATTTCCCAACCCTTTAAGGGGTCGAAGTTCTCTATAAGTTGATTTATATGCTCTGGCTGGATCTTTGGCATATCCGCTAAACAAATAATCACGGCGGAGGGAGTAGGGGTGATATTAGCCAACCCCGCTTTCAATGATGAACTTAATCCTTCCCGAAAGTTAATATTTTTGACGAAGTTCACATTCAGGCCACTTAAAGCGTTTACGATTTTATTTTCATCAAATCCCGTTACTACAGTCATAGATGTGACATTTGAATTTAAAATATTAATCGCTGATTTCCGTACGAGTGGGATACCATCAACATTTAGCAATAACTTATTGTTGCGTCCCATTCTTTCTGACCGACCAGCAGCCAGTAAAACTGCATGGATATCTTTGCCCACCGTCATTCATAATTCCTGAGTAACTTACCTATCGCTCGAGCCGACTCACTCTCCCGCGAGGTAGAGGCCTCGATGGAATATCTTTTAATAAGCCACCTCCGCCCATATTCATTAGATCTTCACCCTTTACTTCTAAGTCGGCCATTAATCTCCATAGTACCCAATCGAAACCATTAAGTTTTGGTGACCTCGCGCATCCCGGAATTCCAACGACTGGTGTACCTTTAAAAGAGGCTAATAATATTAGATTTCCTGGATCTACTGGCATTCCGAAATGGATAATTTCACCCCCAACTGATTGAATTGCGGATGGTACAACATCCCTTCTGTCGACAATAGCAGATGCGCCTGCAATTAAAATAATATCGGGCTTCGCGGCGAAAGCCGTATATAACTCGGATGAAAGTTCATTTTCGGAATGGTTGCAACGTTTCTCATCAATTAAAACTGCATCCATCATTTTGAGGCGTTCCGACGTCACTTCTGCTGTTGAATTCAGCACAGATGCTTTCGTTGTCGTCAACTGCGTCTGAATAAGCATGGCAGTCTTTTTTGCATATGGCCTCAAATTAAAAAGAGGCTGGTGGATACTAGAGAATTTTTCTATTTCATTCATAACTCCGCCTGAGATAGCAAATGGTATAATTTTTAAAGTTCCAATCATTTGATTTTTTTCTACGTGCTGAAAAGATGGAACCAATCCAAGCGTCACTGCCTCATTTATAGAATTAAAGTTATTAACAGCCTTTGCCTCATAATTTAGAAGCCCCTTCTTATCTGCATAAATATTAGTTCGCCCCGTACTTGCGGCGCCTTTTCTGAGGTTCTCTCCTATAATAAGTGATGTTATGCGATCGGCAGCGTCGTCTTCAAAAATATCGCCTGGCTCAAGTTTTGCGCAAATGAGAGTCTCTATCTTTTCCCCACGCAACAGTGATAGATCTTCGGAAGACAACTTTCTTCCTTTTTTAAACGTCTTTTTCCCTACCTTTAGCGTATGAGCTAAAATAGCATTTTCTGCTTTATCTAATGCAAGGCTTCCAAAAAACATTACTATACCTTCAAGCTCTATCTTAGATCTTTCTGGTGCAGAACAGCAGTCAATTCGGCTAAAATGGAGATGGCAATCTCCGACGGCGAAATAGCTCCAATATCTAAACCAGCTGGTCCATTAATCCGCTTCAACGTATTCTCATTAAAACCCGCTTCCCGTAGGCGCTCTAATCGTTTCGAATGCGTCTTTCTGCTTCCAAGTGAAGCGATATAAAATGCATCCGTCTTTAACGCCTCTTCCAATGCCGGATCGTCAAGTTTTGGGTCGTGGGTAAGTGTTACAACCGCGGTCCGTGTGTCAGGTGCCAGTTTTATTAATGCCTCGTCAGGCCATTCATCCATCAATTTTACACCTGGAAATCTTGCGTCACTTGCAAAGGATCCCCGTGGATCGACAATTGTTACTTCGAAATTGGCTAGTTCCGCCATCGGTGCCAGAGCTTGTGCTATATGAACGGCACCAACAACTATCATTCTAAGTTTTGGATTAAATACTCTGACGAAGTACTCGCCTCCACTTAATGAACGGCTTTTATCGTCTCTGATGCAGGTGAGGACTTCCTCTACCTCTTGTGGATTAAACGTCATATCACCGTCGATAGATTTTTTTCTATCCATAATCGCCTGCGATCCATCCGCTAACCTTGTTATTAGCGCTATCGGAATTTTACGACCTTGAGCACGCAGTATTTTTTTAAGAACTTCGTCACGCATCTCTTTTAACTTTCAAGGGCCTCGACGTAGACTTTGACATTCCCGCCACAAGCCAACCCAACCTCCCAGGCGTCCTCATTTGATACACCAAATTCTAGTATTTGAGGTTTATTGTCTTCCATAACTTCAAGTGCAGCTTTAACAACAGCTCCTTCTATACAACCACCAGAAACAGATCCTATCATCTCGCACCTCTCATTCACTCCGAGCTGGCTTCCCGCTGGTCGTGGTGAACTGCCCCAAGTATCGATGACCGTAGCAATCGCTGTTTTCATTCCAGATTTTGACCACTCGGAAACTGTCTCCAATACATCGGTGTTAATTATTGCATCGTTACTCTTTTCCATAAAGCTTCTCCTTAGTGATACTCGGCGTTCTCAATTTCACTCAACTTTTCTAGCCAAGGAGCCATATTAAATCTTGATTGTAAATTGGTTTCTGATAACGCATCTACCAATTGGTCCATACTCTCCAAGGAATGTATAGGCCGAAACTCATCAACATATGGTAATATAGCTTTAACCCCCGTAGGTTTTGGAGCAAATTCTTCATATCTCAGCAGCGGATTGAGCCAAATCAAACGTTTACTTGATTTTTGTATCATTTTTATTTGTTTGCTCAAACCGATACCACCTCCGCGATCGAGCCCGTCTGTTATAAAAAGCACAATGGCGCCAGGACCAAGCACTCGTCGGGACCAGTTAAAATTAAACTCCTTTAAGCAATCTCCAATTCTAGTGCCGCCTGACCAATCCTCAACAGCTGAGCTTGTTGCGGCTAGAGCTTCATCAACATCCTTAAATCTTAAAAAACGTGTAACGTTGGTTAGTCGCGTTCCAAACAGGAATGTGTGCACATCGTTGCGGAGGGTCGTGAGAACGTGCATAAAATGCAAAAGCATTCGCGAATATCGTGACATGGATCCGGAAACATCACAGATGGCAATAATTGGAGGATTCTTATCCTTTCTACTCTTATACCTCAATGGAATATATTCGCCACAAAACTTGTTCGCCCCTTTGAGAGATTGTCGTAGGTCAATTTTCCTCCTAAAAGATGAGCTTTTAAAGCGACGACTTTTAACTTGCGGAATCGCCAAATTCATTTGAGCAATAACTTTTTTGGCCTTGTTAATTTCGTCATATGACATCTGTTCAAAGTCCATTCCCTGAAGCAATTCACTTTCAGAGTATGTCATCACAGCATCAAATTCTAACTCGTCTTCGGTCGATGCATCCACGTAATTGTCTTCAGAAATGTTATCTTTATTAAAAGCTTCTTGTACTCGCCGATTTATATCGGCATCACTTGTTTCAGGAGTACCAGTATTTAATTTTGGCAGTGCTAGTTGCATCATCTTTTCTAGTAGTCTTGGGTTTTTCCAAAAAATCTTAAAAGTTTGATCGAAGATTTCCCTGTGCTCATTTTTATGAACAAATACTGAATGTAACGCCCAGTAAAAAATAGATTTGTCAGCAAGCCCGATTTTATTTATAGCTTTTATAGCTTCTAATATTCTTCCCGATCCGATAGGTATTCCCGCTGAGCGTAGTACTCGTGCAAAATACAATACATTATCGGATAGTTTTTCACCAGATCCGGTGTTTAATTGATCGGCGATGTTAGGGTCGGAATTCTTTGATGTTTTTAAATTCAAGTTTGACTTCCCATTCCGAACTCCGCCTGAATCTCTGATAATATAGCATTGGCTTGATCGCCTTGTATTTTACCTATGTCATCTTGATACTTTAGTAAAACACCCAACGTAGTATCCACGGCTTTATAATCTAAGGCGAGATGATTTAGCTGAATTAACGAATGCGCCCAGTCAATTGTTTCTGCAACACCTGGGTTTTTAAAGAGATCCATTTTCCTAAGCTTTTGGACAAAAGCTATAATATGATTGCTCAATATCTCTGGTGCCTCTGGCACCTTAATTTGTAATATTTGAAGTTCCCGATCAGCTGAAGGGTAATCTAGCCAATGATAAAAACATCGGCGTTTCAATGCGTCATGGATTTCTCGGGTTCTGTTAGATGTAATTAATACGATAGGAATGTCATTTGTTGAAATTAACCCCGTCTCAGGGATTGTAATTTGGAAATCAGAGAGCACTTCAAGTAAGAAGGCTTCAAATGGTGCATCTGTGCGATCCAATTCATCAATAAGTAATACTGGGGCTCCACCAGCTTGTGGTTCCAGTGCCTGAAGAAGTGGACGTTTTATTAAGAATTCTTCAGAAAACAGATCTTTTGAAATTTCTTCCTTATCGATATCTGCTTTTCCCTCCATTAATCTTATATGGAGCATTTGTTTTGAGTAATTCCATTCGTAAACTGCGCTATTAACATCTAATCCTTCATAACACTGAAGTCGTATCAGTCGTCGATCCAGCGTTTTTGATAATACTTTTGCTATTTCGGTTTTTCCAACGCCTGCTTCACCTTCTAAGAATAATGGGCGCTTTAATGAAAGTGATAAAAATAGTGCGGTAGCCAGTGACTCGTTAGCTACATATTTTCCGCTGGCTAAAAGTTCTTGGGTAGCTTGGACAGAAATAGGATCTTTGATAGACATAAGAGAGTACCCTTTAGAAGGCTATTTTAAAAATGCAAATTACATTCGACAAAGCTAATGATTTTAGTGGTTGTTTTAGCATCATTATAATCAATATAAGCGTTAGTTGCTAATACGCCATCTTTCCGGTAGTTCATAGCAATCAATTAAGGTTCAGATGAATTAAATACACCCAGAGAAATAAAGGTTTTTGCAAAGTCATGAATAAAGCTCCGATCATTGAAACAGGATTATCTTCTTTAAATGCGGTTGAAGATACTATATCGCAACGTCGTTCATTGCGGGGTTTTCTCGATAAACCGGTAGATCGAGAGATTATAGAACGGATTCTTTTTTTAGCGGGGAGGGCACCAAGCGGCACAAACATGCAACCTTGGCGTGGACATGTCATGACGGGTGAAGCACTCAAGCGGTTTGGAAAAGGCCTTTTGGCTGCAGCAAATGACCCAAAAGCAGAAAATGACTCAGAATTTTCTTATTATCCGGATGAGTTTTTTGAGCCGTATAAAAGTCGCCGTCGGAAAGTCGGGTGGGATTTATATGGCCTGCTTGGGATCAAGAAAGGCGATTTCGAAAAAACAAAAGCCCAGCATGATCGCAACCTCATATTTTTTGATGCGCCAGTTGGCATGATATTCACCATCCACCGTGATTTAAAGATTGGTAGTTGGCTTGATTTTGGAATGTTTTTGCAAAACGTAATGGTGCTCGCAAGAAGCCATGGGTTAGAAACATGCCCACAAGCTGCTTTCTCTCACTTTCATAAAACCATCAGAGAATTTATTCCAGTTGGAGATGAAAATATAGTCGTTTGTGGTATGGCAATGGGATACGCGGACTGGTCACGGCCAGAAAATGCCTTGATACCGGACCGGGAACCACTAGAGAATTATATTTCTTTTGTGAATTGATAAAAAAGGTGCCGCGAAGGGCACCTTTTTTGAAGAAATCATTACATTTTTAGCTAGCAGCAGTCACTGCCCTTTTTGCCATTGTCACAATCAGACTTGCACGATAGTCGTTTTGTGCGTGTATATCTGATAACAAACCATCCGGCGAGATAGATAAATTATCTAGACTTTCTGGGTTGAAATTTTGGTTCAAAGCATCTTCTAAGTTGCTTGCTCTGAATACACCATCTTCGCCCGCTCCTGTGACCGCTACTCTTACGCCGGAACTCATTTTTGCAACGAAAACGCCGACTAATGCATA
>CACHDV010000034.1 GCA_902578675.1 uncultured Alphaproteobacteria bacterium | reverse complement strand
TTTTTTCCCAATCGGATAATCTAACAGTTGACCTCAATGGTAGTTTGGGAACTAAAGAATTTGGTATGCAATTGAAAAAAAAGATTGAGGAACTCTGAAATGAGTTCGACTGTCATTCTGCCAAATGGTCGTGACGCTCCATCTTTAGGATTGGGGACATGGCATATGGGAGAAAGGATCGGTGATCCTGCTGCTGAGGCGCTAGCTTTAAAGCGAGGTTTAGACCTTGGGGCTACTTTGATAGATACTGCGGAAATGTACGCCCGCGGCGGAGCAGAAAGAGTTGTTGCCGACGCTATTAAAGGAAGGCGGGAAGAAGTTTTCATCGTCTCCAAAGTGTTACCTCACAATGCCAGCAGATATGGCACAGTAAAAGCTTGTGAAAATAGTTTGCAGCGTTTGGGCATAGAATCGATAGATTTATACTTATTACATTGGCCTGGCCGCCACCCCTTGAGGGACACGGTTGAAGCATTTCAGGAGTTAAAAAATACAGGAAAAATAAAAGCATGGGGGGTCAGTAATTTTGATACTACTGATATGGAAGAACTTTGGAGTGTCCCCGGCGGAGCAGACTGTCAAACGAACCAAATTTTATACAATTTAATGCGACGCGGTGTCGAATGGGATCTCCTTCCCTGGTGTGAGAAAAAGGGTGTCTCGGTTATGGCGTATTCACCGCTTGAACAAGGACGATTGCTCGGCAATGAAAAGTTGAGACTAATCGCTGAACAGCTGAATCTTTCGGCCGCCCAGATAGCAATAGCTTGGACACTTCGCAAAAAGGGAATAATCTCTATTCCAAAGGCAAGTTCAATAAAGCATGTTGAAGAAAATATAGCTGCCTGGAGCGTCGAACTAGAAAAGAAGGACTGTGACGCGCTTGACGATGAATTTAAACCGCCTTTTGAAAAAGAAATGCTCGATATTTTATAAATTATTAGACGCTGATATAGGTGAGAGAATGGTTGTTCGAATATTACTGTGACTGTCTTTTCACCAGATGTTTCCAAAGAAGAGAATATACGTCCCCCTGCTTCCTCACTCCAAAGCTCATCTATATTTTCACCTTTACCTAACCCATAGAGTACGATTCGCCTTTCTGGAGTAAATACGCTCAATATTTGATGTGACTTTCCCGAAAAGTTACTATTCTTAATGGCGGCTGTAATCATTCCACCACTATTTCGGTCAACTTCTTGGGTTTTTGCCAACATCTTACTGTCTTCCAAGACACCTAAAACCAAGGCCCCCTGCTTTGGGAAACCGATTTTTGAAAAGCCTATTTGCATTTTTATCTCCTTAACATACGGCAGTAAAATGGGTAACTGTGCCTGAAGATAATGTCAATCTTACGAGAATATTATCTTGGACTTCTTCGCGACATGACTTACGCGTATGTTTGTGTTTAATTCACTATAGCTTAAATTTGTGCGGAGCCTAGAATTGCAAGTAAACACCTACTTTACCAAGCAACTTGTTCTCGCTTTCATGGTAGTGGTCATATCACTTACTTGTGTGGTTTGGTTGAGCCAATCCCTGCGCTTCATAGACTTAATCGTAAACAGGGGATTACCTTTACCGACTTTCATTTATCTTACCATATTACTTTTACCAACTTGGCTTTCTATTGTTATGCCAATCGCTATTTTCGCTAGTTCACTCTACATCTATAACCGCATGCTCGTAGATAGAGAAATTATCGTTCTTGTAGCAGCGGGGTTAAGCCCTTGGCGCCTTTCCTCTCCCGTTCTTCTTGTTTCATTAATAGTTACAATCCTATGCTATTCTATGACGCTATATTTTATTCCAGTTTCGTATCAAGCTTTCAAGGAACTTCAATTTAAAATCCGGCATAATTACACAGATATTCTTCTTCGCGAAGGAACCTTTAACGCCGTTGGGAAAGACATTACAGTATATATTAGAGAGCGAAACCTTAAAGGGGGACTATCTGGAATTATAATCAACGATGAGAGAAACTCTCTAGAAAGTATAACAGTTATGGCTGAGAGTGGGGCACTATCAGTGACAGAAAAAGGACCACAAGTTTTCATGCGCAATGGTAACAGACAGTCCAGAAATACTAAAACTGGTCAAGTTGGATTGCTGTACTTTGACAGTTACACCGTCGACCTTAGCGGATTAAATTCTATGTCGCAGCGATCTTGGAAAGATCAAAATGAATATTTTTTGCATGAATTACTTAATCCTAGAAATGAAACCGAGAGCTCTAAAAGATATAAAAAATTTATAGCAGAAGCACATTATAGAATTACGTCTCCACTTTTAGCGATAATACTTCCAATCTTGGGGCTCGCGGTATTACTCAAGGGTGAATTCTCGAGACGTGGCCAAACGCTCCGAATCTGCACTGCTGTGATATTAGCAGGGTTAGTTGAATGTACAGTCTTAGGAAGTAAGTTTTTTGTTGCACAGAATGCAATGCTTATCCCCATAATGTACGGTACCGTCGCAGCACCTTTAGCTATAGCGTTCGTATCGCTTATCTCATATCCATCGAATTTCAAGTTTAAACCTAAGAGAGATTATTGAATGTCTTTTCTTGCTGATGAATGAAAGCTACCAGTTTGTTTTTTTCACCAACCTTATTTAATTATTTTGCGAGACATTTTATCTCTTATGTACTCAGTATTTTCTTAATTATTATGGCGGTTATCTATCTTTTAGATGTAGTAGAGTTTTTACGCAGAGGCGCCTCCAAGGACAGCATTTCATTAGGTTTGATACTAGAAATGGCTATTCTCAAGGCACCTAGCATTGGTCATAAAATACTTCCGTTTGCAGTTCTATTTGGTAGCATGATGGCGTTCACAAAAATTGTAAAAAGCAGAGAACTTGTTGCCGCACATGCTGCTGGCTTTACAATCTGGCAAATAATAATTCCCGCGATATGTGTGGTTCTAATAATTGGTACATTCTGGATATCAGTCATAAATCCAGTATCTTCCGTTTTAACAGCTAAATTTGAAACTTTGGAAAATAGCGTCTTGAGAAACCAAAGCAGTGCGTTAAGCCTTTCTCCTGGAGGTTTGTGGATAAGAGAAAAAAATGCCAATGGGCATTCTGTGCTGCATGCGAGAGCGATTTCTGACGACGGAGAGATGCTTTCGAATGTTACGATATTTATATTCGAGAACGAGGATTTATTTAGTGCCAGAATAGATGCTAAACATGCTACACTTAAGTCCGGTTTCTGGGAATTAAGAGATATCGCCCTTACAACTGATGACGGTGTACCCCAAAAGCAAGCTTTTTTAAAACACTTGACCCAACTTACAAAAGAAAACCTTCAAGACAGCTTTGCCTCTCCACATGCGATGTCTTTTTGGGAACTGCCCCAGTTTATAGGCGTATTGGAAAAAGCAGGCTTTTCTGCTGTGCGACACCGCCTTCATTGGCATTCCCTTCTAGCTTCGCCTTTGCTCTTGTGTGCAATGGTTTTAATTGCAGCAACATTTTCCCTGAGAGCTTCAGCACGAATTAGTTCAAAAAAATGGATGCTAGGTGGCCTGTTTTTTGGTTTCTTTTTATATTTTATGACGGATCTGGTTTTCGCACTTGGTTTATCAGGTCGGATTCCAGAAGTATTTGCTGCCTGGACTCCCGTGATGGTTACAACACTGATTGGCATAACCAGTTTGCTATACTTGGAAGATGCGTAAGTTATGGAATTAAAGCAGCACCCGCAAGCCATATGGCATATTTTAGTTCGACTAATCTTATTATGTACATTTTCCGTCACTCAGATAAACCAACCTGTATTTGCAGATAGCCCAACTAACCGGCAGACATTGCTGCAAGCTGCTGAAATAACTTATTTAAAAGAAAATGATGTCATAACAGCGCTTGGAAATGTTGAGTTATCACAAGGCTCGAGGATTCTTTTGGCTGATAAGGTAATTTACAGGCAAAAAAAAGATGAAGTAACTGCTGAGGGCAACGTGATTTTATTAGAACCTAATGGGGAGGTCCTTTTTTCGACTAAAGTGGTTTTATCAGACAAATTGAAAAGTGGCCTTATAAAAGACTTTAAGTTGCTAATGAATGACGGTTCCCGATTTGCTGCTAATTCCGCAATACGTTCTGATGGCAATCGAAACGTAATGAAAGAGGCAATTTTTTCTCCGTGCCATCCCTGCAAAGAAAATCCTAACAAACCTCTCGTTTGGCAAATAAAAGCCAACCAGATCACCCACTATGAAGCCACAAAAGACTTAGAATATGAGGGCGCCCTCTTAGAGATATTCGACCTCCCAATTTTTTATATGCCTTACTTTATTCACCCCGACCCTTCGGTTGAACGCAGATCCGGATTTTTGATCCCTACTGTTGGGCACTCCGACGAAAAGGGCTTTATATATGGACAACCTTATTTTCAAGTAATAGACGAAGCACGTGATATTAAATTAGAGCCTAGTATCTACACGCGTAAAGGTATTATTTTGAAAACACACTATAGGCATGCTTTAGAGCGCGGCAATATAGACTTAAAAACCACAACTGGAGTTATCGCTAATACCCTGAACGAAACCGGCTTAAATGACGTTGCGCTGCAGGGCAGCATTGATTTAGAAGCGAAGTTTGCGATCGACGACACTTGGCGCACTAGCTTTGATCTAGAACAAACTAGCAATAGAAACTATCAAAGAAAATTTGATTTAGTGACAAAAGAAGTGCTTACAAGCAGAGCTATTCTGGAAGGATTCCGGTCACGCAATTACACTTCTCTAAACCTTTATAAATTCCAAGGACTTCGAGTTACCGATAACCGGCGAGCACAACCTTTTATTTTCCCAACGTTAAATTATAACTTCACGGGTCAACCTAACACGTATGGCATTCGTCCCGAGATAGATCTCGAAATAAGTTCCATAACGCGAGAGCTTGGAGTAGATAGTCGGAAACTTTCCTTAAAAAGCGGTTTACAAATGCCGTTTTATAGCGATTTGGGAGAAATCTATACTTTCCATTCCTCGCTGCAAACAGACCTATTTTTTTCGAATAATATGGATGGTGGTCTAGACGTTAAATCAGGCACCGACAACAGAGAGTTTCGAATCATTCCTCAATTGGGTGTTAATTGGCGGTACCCTTTTGTACGTAAACGAATAGATAACGTACAAATCATAGAACCAATCCTTAATTTTGTTTTAGGGCCTGATACTCAAAACTCTTCAAAAATCGCTAATGAAGACAGCCAGGCGTTTGAGTTTGACGACACCAATATTTTTGATCTCAATCGATATGCAGGAACAGACCGCATCACAGGCGGTTCTCGCATCGATTATGGAATAAGAACGTCAATAGCAAAGGATGACGGCCAACAATCTGAACTGTTACTCGCACAAAGCTATAGATTTGCAGGAAGTTCCTCTTTCGGTGAAGCTTCCGGATTGGAGCATAAAAAGTCAGATTACATTGGAAGGTTCACTTTCTTTCCTAACGACGCTTTTAATATTAACTATCGCTTCAGACTAGACAGAAAAAATTTTAGCCCAAATAGAGTTGAATTAGGACTTAATTTATTTCATCCGCAGCACACTATGGGTTTGGACTATATACTTATAGACGAGCAAAGTGAGACTGAAGAGTTTGGGAATCGCGAACAATTAGATCTTAACATTAATTCTCAATTGTTAAAAAACTGGACCTCGAGTTTGCAACTTGTGCAGGATTTTAAAGATAATTCCAACAGAACAATAAAAGCATCGCTTGGGGTTACCTATACTGATGAATGTTTTACAATAGGCATCCAATATCAACGGGAAGATATGAGTGGTGAAGATTTGCAACCTGAAGATCAAGTGTTACTACTTATTAATTTTAGAGACTTGGGTTCACTGTAAAGATATTAACTCTTTCAGCTGAATTAATTTTTTATTTCGTTGTCGTGTTTAGAAATTTGAAAAATGTCAGTATTAATGAAAACAACTACATATATTCCAGCAATTAAATTGCTGATATATTTTATTTTTTTCGCATTAGTGCCAGTTTACAATAATGGCATTGCCGAGGACAAAATAAAACAAGACTATCTGTCTAGCGTGAATATAGCTGCAGTAGTGAATAATAAAATAATTTCGACAAAGGATATTAGCGATCGCATAAAATTTATAGGCTTCATGTCTAAAGTCGAACCAACAGTGATGAGAAGCGAAAAATTTAAAAAACAAGTATTGGAACAGCTTATTGACGAAGAATTAGAGAGACAAGAAATTAAGCGGTTACAAATTAAAATTACCTTAGGAGAATTAAATTCAGCTAAAAATATTATGGAGAGACAGCTCAAAATCTCAAAAGGAAAATTATCAAACTTTTTATCTGAAAATAAATTAAGTAAGTTGGATGCGATTACACAAATTGAAACCAATCTAGGATGGACTAAAGCTGTTCAAACCCGTTATAGGAATCAATTAAAAATTAATGACGACGAAATTAGCGAGATCCGAAAAAAAATCGAAGCTAGCATCGGCACCACCCAACTTTTTTTGTCAGAAATAGTTATCGAGAACAGTATTGCGCGAGGCCAAGAAAACGCCAAAAGACTGATAGATGAAATTTATAGTAAATTAAAAGAAGGAGCAGATTTTTCAGCCCTTGCCCGCCGATTCTCTAATGCACGAAGTGCAAACTTTAATGGCAAGGTAGGATGGACTAGCTTCGATCAATTAGACCCTTTCCTAGTGCCTTCTTTAAAGTTAGTGAACACTGGCGGTATAACAGCACCAATTAAAACAAAATCCGGATACCTTCTATTGAAAGTCGAGGCTCAAAAAAAAGTGACCGAATTTGACCCGCTGAAAACGCGTGTTAGGATTTTACAACTCCTTTTTAGTCCCAAACAAACCAATACAAAAGAACAAATCGACCTTAAATTATCGCAAATTAGGACAAAGTTTGAAGACGTAAACTCGTGCTCAAAATTTAAAGACCTTTCAGAACAGATTCCTGATGGCGAGCTTCAAGACTTAGGTGAATTTTTTATGGGTGAATTATCCACGGGGCTAAGAAAAATTGTTCAGAAATTAAAAATTGGGGTCCCTTCAAAACCTTTAAAAACAAGCAATGGTGTAGCAATTATAAGCGTGTGTCAGAGATTATTACCAAAAAGTATCATTCCTACCCGTGAGGCAGTGGCTCTGAAACTTCAAGGAGAAAAACTCGAAAAGCTAGCAAAGAAATATCTCTATGATCTTCGGCAGAGTGCTTTTATTGAAATAAAAATATAAAAATATTACTGGTTTTGTAAAAAATATAAAGGGTCAGAAATGCTAGAAAAACCGATAGCAATAACCCCAGGAGAACCAGCAGGCATCGGCACGGAAATAACATTAAAAGCCTGGAAAGATAAGTCTTGTCCTCCTTTCTTTTTAATCGATGATGCGGAAAGGGTTGCCACTCGTGCAAAAGAGGCAAACTTAGAAGTGCCTATTAAAATAATCAATTCGCCAGAACAAACTCTAGAATGTTTTATTAATGCTCTCCCAATACTACCACACAAATTTCCAGTTCATTGCAAGCCTGGCAAGCCAGAGGAGCTAAATGCCCCGGCTGTTATCGAAGCGATAGAAATTGCCGTCAGTTATGCTAAAACAGGCCTAGTCAGTGCCATTGTCACTAACCCAATCCAGAAAGAAATACTTACGAAAGGAAAATTTCAATATCCTGGCCATACTGAGTTTTTAGCGGCTCTGTGCGGGACCGAAGTAGAACCAGTTATGCTTCTGGCATCAAATGAACTACTGGTGGTACCCGTCACCATACACGAGCCGATTGCCAACGTAACAAAAATTCTGACTGAAAGCCTTCTTCAACGAACTATCTTAATAGCAAATTCTGCTCTTAAAACTGATTTTTCAATAAATAGCCCGCGCTTGTGTGTCTCCGGTTTAAATCCTCACGCAGGAGAGAATGGCACAATAGGATTAGAAGAGGAACAAATAATAAAGCCCGTTATAGAGTCCCTTAAAAATAGCGGTCTTCGGATTAATGGACCAGTTTCTGCCGATAGCATGTTTACTAAGGATGCTAGAATGAGTTACGACATCGCAATCTGTATGTATCATGATCAAGCTCTTATACCTATTAAGACTTTAGATTTTTGGAATAGCGTTAACGTGACAATTGGGCTCCCTATCGTTCGTACATCTCCAGACCATGGCACTGCTCTCAATCTTGCAGGATCAGGTGATGCGAATGCGGATAGTATGATCACAGCCATAAAACTAGCCCATAAAATTCACAAGAATAGATCGGCTAGTTTGGGTTTTGGATGACCTCATGAGTGAACTAGGTCAAAAAATTCTTGAAATGCAACCGCTTAATACAGTTATCAGAGAACACCAACTTTTCCCGAGGCGCTCTCTTGGTCAAAACTTCATATTTGACATCAACCTTACCCGAAAAATCGCGCGATCAGCAAAACCCTTAGATTCCGGTACTGTTATAGAAATTGGAGCCGGGCCTGGGGGATTAACGCGGGCTCTTTTAATAGAAGGGGCGTCTCAAGTAATCGCAGTAGAGAAAGACAAAAGAGCCATACAAATTCTTAGAGAACTTGAACAAATAGCGAAACCACGATTGAAAGTCATTTGTGCTGATGCCCTAGAATTATCACTGGTCGAATTGAGTAAAGAACCGATACAAGTCGTTGCAAATCTTCCTTTTAATATAGCAACAAACTTAATTTTTAAGTGGTTAGAAAGCACTCCGCCTCTTTCTGCGATAACTATAATGATTCAAAAAGAAGTCGCCAACCGATTGTGTGCACAACCAGGTAGCTCTGCATATGGTAGACTCACCTTAATGGTAAATTTGCTTGCCGAGACGGAGTTTTTATTTGATGTACCGGCTAATGCTTTTGTACCTAGGCCAAAAGTCATCAGTTCAATGGTGCAAGTATTACCGCGGAAGAAACCTTTATTCAAAACTAACATATCTGTCCTGCAAAAGGTGCTCACAACTGCATTTAATCAACGAAGAAAAATGTTGCGTAGCAGCTTTAAGATGTTTGGAGGCAGCAAACTACTCGAAAAAGCCGGTATAAACCCAGAGGAGCGGCCAGAAAATCTTACACTTGAAGCTTTCTGCAAATTGGCCAATTTAATAGAAACAAATCGCTTTTAACGTCCATCACGCAGTTGTTTGACAAAATGTATAAGGCCTATTTGTCGCCCCCTTTTAAGTCTTTCCGCATGTAAAATTGATCTAACACTCTCAACACTTTCAGAGAGATCTGAATTAATGATTATGTAGTCATATTCTGGGTAATGGCTTATCTCATCCATTGCTTTTGCCATCCTTTTATCTACGACGTGCGCGGGGTCTTGAGCCCGTTTTTTCAAACGATGCTCTAACTCGCGAGTGGAAGGCGGCAAAATAAATACTCTTACTAAGTCTGCTTCTAGATGTTCTCCTAATTGCTGGGTACCCTGCCAATCGATATCAAAAAGAACATCTTGACCTTTATCAAGTGAAGCCTCTACTTTAGCTCTTGGTGTGCCATAGTAATAGTCAAAAACTTTTGCATATTCCAACAGCGCACTCGTTTTTATAAGTTTGTCAAATTGGGCGCCATCTATAAAATTGTAATCTACGCCGTGCACTTCACCTGGTCTGCGCGGCCGCGTCGTCGCAGATATTGACATTTTTAAATTTTCTTCCATCGACAGTAATTCCCTACAGATACTTGTCTTACCAGCACCTGAAGGCGATGAAAGAACCAACATGAGGCCGCGACGATTTATTTCCGCCATTTTTGTTTTTATTCCCTAGCACGAAAATCCAAATATTTTTAGCCGTTAGCAGATTACAATAAAAAATACAGGTCTACTTTATATAATCCACCTGTTACTATACTTAAACTCTAAGACAAGTTAACTTGCGCTAAGATTCCACTAACGCCCTATCTATAGCATGCATACCGAAAATGGGCACCAAATATCCCGCTAAAAACTAGTAGATCGAAAAGAGGATTTAGATTGAGCTCAGGATGTTTCTCACAATAGCTTGCGCTTTTTTAGTTTGAATACCCTTTTACTTTTCTAAAAAAATTAAAATCTATCGCGAATCTTACGCCATTTTAAAACATTTTGATTGTGTTCTTTTAAAGTTTTTGAAAAAAAATGTCCCCCCAATCCATTAGCAACAAAATAAAAAAAATCGGTACTAGCAGGTGATAAGGCAGCTATAATAGAGGCTTTGCCAGGATTACATATTGGCGTTGGTGGTAGGCCATTTATTTTGTAAGTATTATGTGCGGTCTCCCGGTTAAGATCTTTGTGCGTTAGGCGCTTGTTGTTTGCAAGTGTTGAAACGCCGTATCTTACGGTGGGATCAGACTGCAACTTCATTTTCTTATTTAATCGATTAATAAAAACACTTGCTATGATGTCTCGTTCGCTATCCAATCCTGCCTCTTTTTCAATAATAGATGCTAACGTTATTACATCCGTTTTTGACTTTAAGGGTAACTTTATGTGACGTTTTTCCGACTCATTTTCAATAAAAAGGGTCATTTCTTTTTGCATCCGCAAGAGGATACTATTTCTCGTATCACCAAACTCATAATTATAGGTCTCAGGTAAAACTGTACCTTCTGGTACTTTGACAGACACCTGCCCGATCAAGCCTTCCGTCTGATACAATTTCCTAATCACCTCAAAAGAAGTTAGACCCTCAGGTATGGTTAATTGTCTAAGTATGATGTTACCGCTGGATAATTTTTCAAGCACTGCGCTTGGACTAGAATGCGCCTCAAAAAAATATTCTCCGGCGCGCAAGTTTTTAGATTTGCCCAATAATTTAGCAGCTATCTTAAATACAAAAGGTTGGTTTAGGATCCCTCTTTGGGTTAAAATATTGGTTATGTGCGATAACCCAGTTCCGCTTGGAATGACAACCGTTACGCTTGATTTCAACGGCCCTGATGAAAAGTGCGTGTTCAGTCCCCAGCTGGCAAATAGCATCGTAGCTGCTATGAATGCAGAAAACCCAAACAGTGATAACTTCACAGTTTAAAGCCTTATTTATTATAATTTTTTAAACACCAACGAAGCGTTAGTGCCACCAAACCCAAACGAATTAGATAAAACCGCATCCGTTTTCTTCTCTTGTGCAACATGAGGAACTAAGTTGACGCCCTCACAACCTTCCGATGGATTATTCAAGTTCAATGTTGGAGGGACTACATTATCTCGCATAGCTAGTAGGGAAAAAATAGCTTCGACACTTCCAGCGGCCCCAAGCAAATGTCCTATCGAAGACTTAGTTGAGGACATAGAAACGCCCCTAATATCCGTTCCGAAAAGTCTGCGCACAGCATTCAACTCTATCATATCCCCGAGCGGGGTCGACGTTCCATGGGCATTTATATAATCAATATCGGCACAAACAAGATTCGAACGTTCTAAGGCATTCTTCATAGCTCGAAATGCCCCGTCGCCATTTTCTGCAGGAGCAGTTATATGGTGCGCATCACCGGATAAACCGTATCCGACTAACTCGCCATAAATTTGAGCCCCTCTTCTCTTTGCATGCTCCAACTCCTCAACAACCACGATGCCAGCGCCTTCTCCCATAACAAAACCGTCTCTATCTTTGTCCCAAGGCCTAGATGCCTCGGTTGGTGTCTCGTTAAAATTGGTAGACAAGGCTCTCGCGGCAGCAAAACCAGCAAAACCAAGCCGATTTACAGCCGCCTCAGCGCCCCCTGCAACCATAACGTCAGCATCACCCAACATCACTAACCGAGCAGCGTCGCCAATAGCATGTGCGCCTGTCGAACACGCTGTAACCACAGAATGATTGGGTCCTTTAAAACCAAATTTTATTGAGACGTGTCCAGATACTAAGTTAATGAGAGCAGCTGGAATAAAAAAAGGAGAAATACGCCGTGGACCGACCTCCTTCAATTTAATGCTATTATCGTAGATCTCCTGAAGGCCCCCTATTCCAGACCCAATAATAACACCGGTCTTAGCTTGCTCTTCCTCAGTTTTTGGCGCCCACCCAGAGTCATTAACTGCCTGGGTAGCAGCAACGAGGCCTAAAAGGATAAACCTATCTATTTTTCGTTGTTCTTTTGATTCCAGCCAATCGTCGGGTCGGAATGAGCCTTGGTCGTCTTCACTCTGGCTTATCGTGCCCGCTATTTTTGCTGGAAGGTCAGTGACATCAAAGTTTTGCACCGGCTTTATACCGGATTCGCCTCGCAACAGATTGCTCCATGAAGCCTCAGCATTGGCACCTAGTGGGGTAACTAAACCGATACCTGTGATAACTACACGTCTCAAAGTTCGCACCTAAAAGTATATTATTTAAACCAGGGCAACTTCTTCGTTTCTTCGAACGTTAGGAAGCCTCTTCGATAAACGTTATTGCGTCCTTGACGGTCACAATCTTTTCGGCTGCATCATCCGGGATCTCAACACCAAATTCTTCTTCAAATGCCATCACCAGTTCTACGTTGTCGAGGCTATCTGCCCCTAAATCGTCAATGAAACTAGCCGTATCTGACACCTTATCTGCTTCCACACCTAAGTGCTCAACAACAATAGCCTTCACTTTTTCGGCAACATCACTCATTACAAAAATCCTCGGTTTACTAATTAAAAGTTAATCAGAATTAATTATCTGACCGTTTTGATAGTTTTCGCAGTCCTATTTCTAGTTTCCCAATATGCCAAACAAAGATTGCACCGGCGGAATAACATATTTATTCGTAATATTCTAGATCCTTAATCGTATATCACAATATTTGTATGAGGGTATAGTTTAAAGCCATTAAGGCATAGCCATGCCACCATTAACGTTCAAGGTAGCCCCAGTGACATAACTGGCCTCCGAAGACGCCAAATAAACAACTGCTGCTGCAACGTCTTCAGCCTCTCCCAGACGCCCTATGGGAATACTCGCTTGCAATCGAGTTACTTGCTCCTCAGAAAGATCGTCTGTCATAGGTGTTTTTATAAACCCCGGTGCTATGTTATTTACTGTTATTCCACGACTTGCCACTTCAAGCGCCAGTGCTTTTGAAAAACCAATCATACCAGCTTTTGCCGCCGCATAATTCGTTTGGCCAGCGTTTCCTGTTATGCCCACTACAGACGAAATGCCGATTACCCTGCCCCACTTTCTTTTCATCATGCCGCGAATAATTTTCCGAGTGAGGTGAAATCCTGCGATCAAATTTAAATTGATTACATCCATAAGATCTTGATCACTCAGTCTAACAAGCAAGTTATCTCGCGTGATACCCGCGTTATTAACGAGTATATCGATCCCATTATCGCTGATCTTCTCTGCTTCTTCTGCCAAATGACCGATGCTGTAAGCATCTGCTAGGTCACCCTGTAAAACGTGAACATTGTTGCCGAGTTCCGCGGCTAGTTTTTCTAGTTCACTCGATCTTGTACCATTAATTATCAATTCTGCTCCCTGATTATGGAGTGCCCTTGTCACAGCACTGCCAATTCCCCCTGAAGCGCCGGTTACAAGTGCTGACTTTCCTTTTAAATTAAAAACCATCTTTTAATCCAATCATCTTAAGTCTTTTAAAAGTTCCTCAATGGCGTCGGGACTTTCGACAGGAATAGATTGCACGTCCTTATCTATTCTTTTATTCAGGCCGGTCAGTACCTTACCAGCTCCTAGTTCGACAAACGACGTGATTCCATTTTTGACCATCCATTCTATAGATTCCCGCCATCTTACCATACCCGTAACCTGCTGGACTAAGGAACTCCGAATATCATCTGGGTCACCCGAAATTTTAGTAGCAGACACATTGGTAACGATCGGCACTCTAGGCGAAAGAATTTTTATAGTATTAAGGGCTTCTAGCATTTTCTCTGCGGCCGGCTCCATCAAACTACAGTGAAAAGGCGCGCTAACGGGCAATAATACTGCACGCCTTATTCCCTTTGCCTTTGCTATCTCTATTGATTGCTCTACTGTTTTGAGATCACCACTCAAAACTATCTGGCCCGGCGCATTGTCATTTGCGATATCACACACCCCTTTTTCAGAGGCTAAATCGGCTATTTCTTTTGCTACGTCTAATTCTGCTCCCAAAAGCGCAGCCATGCCACCACTGCCAACTGGTACAGCATTTTGCATAGACTCCCCTCTTAATTTCAGTAATTTAGCAGCATCAGCAATACTAAAAGAACCTGCCGCCGTTAAAGCTGAATATTCACCTAAGGAATGTCCCGCCAAAAAACTTACCATATCTTGTATGTTACGATTACTTATATTTTCAATAACACGCACTACAGCCAAACTTACAGCCATTAACGCGGGCTGAGCGTTACTTGTTAATCTCAGTTCAGATTCGGGACCGTCTTTTATAACTTTAAACAAGCCTTGCCCAAGCGCCTCGTCAACTTCATCAAAAACCTCTTTTGCCGCGTCATATTTATCAGCTAATGCAACGCCCATACCTACATATTGCGAACCTTGGCCAGGAAAAATTATTGCAGAACACGGTTTACTCAACATCATTTTTTTGTTCCATTTTTAAATTAAAAAGCATTTGTAATATGTTTAGCTTACGTGGGCTATCTTCATTTTACGCAATCAGCAATGAACAGTATCAATGCTTGATTTTCATAGTAAGGAAATACGGTTCTTGCACAATACAATAAAATCTGTATATTCCGCTTTCATCGCTCCGATCGGTTACAACTGTGTGTAGTTTCTCTGATCGGTAACTCCTTGCTGTTGAGAGACGGCTAAGGGCCTTGTATTAGTGTCCATATATCCATAAGGAGAAAAACATGGCTATCTATGAGTGCGTGTACATCGCACGACAGGAACTAACGGCGGCTCAGGCAGAGCAGCTTTCTAAAGACTTCACAAAAATAGTCTCGTCTAACAGCGGAGAAATCAAAAGACAAGAATACTGGGGCTTAAGAAACCTTGCATACAAAATTCGGAAAAATCGCAAGGGCCACTACACTATGTTTCATATCGAAGCACCCGCTAGTACGATAGAAGAGTTAGAGAGAAACATGCGCTTAAATGAAGACATATTGAGATATCTAACAGTGAAAATTGATGTTCTACCAGAGGGCCCCTCAGTGATGATGACGGCCCGACCAGATCGGCCGAGACGAACGGATCGTTACGAAGATAACCTTTCTGTTAAAGAGCCATACGACAGAAGCCCCCAAACTGATGGGGAAGCGTCACCCGAGAGCACCTCTTCTAATTAAATACGCAACTCATTTTTGGACCACTTATTATGACAACCCTATCCATTTCACGCCCGGCAGTAAGGCGGCCCCTTACCAAACGAAAAAAATCGTGCCCATTTGCCAGTAAAAACGCACCCAGCATTGACTACAAAGACGTCAAGCTGCTGCAAAGATTTATTTCGGAACGGGGAAAAATCGT
>CACHDV010000033.1 GCA_902578675.1 uncultured Alphaproteobacteria bacterium | reverse complement strand
TTAAAGATAATGCGCTTATCTTATCGGTGATCGCAGGTCACGATCCGAAGGACGCTACTTCATCCACCCAACCTGTTGGTAATTATCTTGAGGCAGTAGATAATCCTTCCGCTAAAGGCTTTAAAATCGGTATAGCACGAGGTTATTTTGAAGATGGCGCGGATGACAGCATTATTGAAAGCAGAGATGCTGCGGTGAAAAGTTTTACCGAACAAGGAGCTTCAATTGTTGAAATAGATTGTGGTGACATCAACCATATTAATAGTCTTGCAGCATTTATAGCAGGCACCGAAGCCGCAACATTACATGCGTATTGGCTTCGGCATAGAAGGGATGACTATGGTCCGCAAGTATTGGCTCGCATAGAGTCTGGTTTGCAATTTAGCGGGGTCGATTACCTTCACGCGATCCAATTAAGGCCTAAAATTATAACGGAGTTTGTCAAAAAAGCTTTCGCAGATTGTGACATTATTCTCGCCCCAACATTCAATATAGAAACCCCTCGAATAGATGAAACAGACGTTGAGGATGGACAAGGATTTGAGGCTCTAATGTCAACTGTCTCACATTGCACACGCCCATTCAATTATTTGACCTTACCCTCTTTGAGCCTTCCAACTCCAGAGCTAGTAAATGAAATGCCAGCCTCAATTCAACTCATAGCCCCTCCATTTCATGAAAAACTCTTATATCGTGTCGGCAGTGCCTATGAAAAACATACATCTTTTTCACAGAGAGCGCCTAACTTATGAAACGAGATCTCAAAAAACCAATGGACGAAAAAAAAATTGAACCTACCGGGCCGTTAATAAGCATAAAAAACCTTGAAGTAAAATTCATAAATCAAGATGCCACTGTTTATGCTGTTAATGGTGTAGATATTAAATTAGAGAGAGGAAAGGTTCTAACTATACTTGGTGAATCCGGTTCAGGTAAAAGCGTGACTATGCGTTCTATTTTGCGTCTTCTTCCACCTAAAGCTTCGTTGAGTGGCTCTATAATTGTAGATGGAGAAAACGTAATAGAAATGTCACAAGATCAGCTGTCTGATATGCGTGGACGCGACGTCTCTATGATTTTTCAAGAACCAATGGTTGCCTTCGACCCCGTTTATAAAGTGGGGTATCAAATAGCTGAGACCGTAGTAAGACATTTAGGAACCTCATTCGAGGATGCCCTTGCTAGAGCAAAAGAATTATTTGACTTAGTTCAGATACCATCAGCAAAAAGTCGTTTATCAGCCTATCCTCATGAACTCTCAGGCGGAATGCGCCAACGCGCCATGATCGCGTTAGCACTTGCTTGCTCGCCGAAATTGCTTTTAGCAGATGAACCCACTACTGCCTTAGATGCGACTGTGCAAATTCAGATCTTATTACTTTTGAGACAGTTACAAAGAGAATTAGGAATGAGTATAATATTTGTCACTCACGATGTTGGAGTGGCAACTGAAATTGCAGACGAACTAGCCGTGATGTATGCCGGAAAAATAGTGGAGATTGGTGATGTCGCTGACGTAATTAAAAAACCAGCTCACCCCTATACGCAAGGGCTTTTATCCTCGACCGTAAATAGTGGATCAAAAGGAAAAAGGCTAGAGGTAATCGGCGGGTCACCCCCTGATATGAGTAAGTTATTTAAAGGATGCGCTTTTAGTCCTCGCTGCAAAAAGGTGCTTGATCAATGTTGGCACCAAAAGCCTGCACCTGAATCTTTATCTGCCAATCAAATAGCTAGTTGCTTCAATATTTGATGGCCGTACAAACTATGCTCACCATGATTGGCACAGTCTAAATTTTTACATAGGCTGAAAGCCTCAAATCGGCTACGTTGAGAACCTCGGGTGTTTTTATCAGTTTGTATAGAAATATAGTCGAGTAAACATGAAAGAACGCTCCCATAAATCAAATAAGCTTCTTCCAAGGAGAGGAATAGAGACACAAAAATTGCCCTATACCAGTAACAAGCAAACCGATACTTACTCCACAGAAAAGCCATTTTATTTCAAGTTGAAATAAAACAACCAAAGTACAAATTATAGAGACTACCGAGAGGCGGGTAATATTTACTAAAACAGGAAAAATCATTTTGCCCGTTCCCTGGCTTGCAAAATACAAACTCATACCACCGGCAAAAAACCCATAGAATGGTCCCACAATAGTCAAGTAAGACGAGGCAAAAGCAACTGCGGTGCCTGGATCAATAAATAAGTCAGTCCATAACCATGGCATTAAAGCAACGATAACTCCCAAAACACCGGTGGTAGAAAAAGTAACAAAGGCACCTGCTTTCGCGATTATCCTGGCTCTATTATACTGACCGGCACCAATATTGGTGCCAACCGCTGCAGTCAATGCGGCACCAATTCCAAATGCTATAGGTACAAGCATTAGCTCGAGGCGACTGCCTAACCCATAACCAGCGAGAGCATCAACCCCAAATTCAGAAACAAAGCCAGTAATGATGACCACGTTCAAAGCTATGGTAATGCTGTTTACAAGGCCTAGCCCCCCTACCCTTAGGATATTAAAGATCGAGTTCCAATCAATGAAGCAATTGTGAAAGCTCAATATTGAATTAGACACAATTATTTTTCGTATTAAAAAGAGAGTTGCGAGAGCGTGGCATGTAATCATAGCAGCAGCGGGGCCGGCAACACCGAGATCCAGAATGTTACCAAAACCAGAGGTAAAAAGTCCGGATAAAATGATCTGAAAAAATCCAGCTATAATAATCGCTTTTGCGGGCGCATAGGTATCACCAAACCCTCTAATAATCGAGGACAAAACAAAGAAAAACCATGTTGATATTGCTCCTCCAAACCCAATCTCCGCATATTTTATGGCACCGTCTATAACTTCTTTAGAATCACTCAATGACCCGAAAACTTCGTAGGGAAAGAACCCTAAGATCACCGTGTAGAAAAGCGAAATAAACACTCCAATCAACAGCCCATTGAAAGCAATTATTTGTGCGGAACGAGAATTTTTACTTCCTTTCGCGCGGGCAATGGCTGAGGTAATACCACCTCCGATAGCGCCGCCTGCCATCATCTGCATTAAAGCCTGAAATGGAAAAACTAAAGCTAAACTCGCTAAAGCCTGATTGCCGAGATGGCCAACAAACCACACATCAAAAAATGCAATCGCAGTCATCATAGCGACGCCAGCGACGTTAGGTGTGGCGAGTTTCCATAAAACAGTTGGAACCGGAGCCGTTAATAATAATTCTGTTTTATGGTCAATTGACATAGTTTAAATCGGGATTCTTTTTTGACGTAGGTGTAGAAGTTTAATCATAAATATTAGATTATACTTTTACTTTTTCACTAACGATCTTCGCTAAATAACAAAATGGCAAAAGCATTATTCATCAGAAGTTGCTCCAAATGCACAACCTAGTGGGAAGTGAAAACAGATCAATTAAAGTAAACTTATCTAATACAAACTCTCATCAAATGTTTTCTAAGACAAATAAACAGACTTGTAAAAAACCGTATTATATGTTGTTCGTAAAATAACAACTGAAAACTTACAACTCATGAAACCGGCCACATAGTGGAATTGGAGGATTATTTTGAGTGAATTAAAAGGAATTATTGCCCCCTTCACAACTCCCTTTAAGGAAAGTGGTGAAATTAACTTTGATTTGGTTAAACCACAAGTGGACTGGCTGCTTGAGAACGGCGTTCATGGTTTAGCCGCTGGCGGCAGTACCGGGGAGGGTCATGCGCTAGAACGGGACGAATATAAAACACTAATGGAAGAAACCTCAAAAGCCATTAATAACCGTGTGCCTTTAGTTGCGGGTATTATTGCAAACTCCACGGCTGAGGTGATCGCTCGCGGAAAATCAGTAAAACACTTGGACGTGGCAGCCCTTCAAATCACACCCCCTAATTATTTATTCAAGCCAGACGACGATGCCATGGTCGAGCATTTCAGAGAAATACATGCAGCATGTGATATCCCAATACTAATCTATAACGTAGTTCCTTGGTGCTATTTATCGCCCGAATTATTGTTGAGGATTATGGACGAGGTAAAGGGCGTACTCGGTGTCAAGCAAAGTGCTGGTGACATGAAGTTGTTCGCTAACCTTGTTCGCCAGGCAAAGCCAGAAAATCAAATTTTCAGTGCTGTCGATGCAATGTTGTATTCTTCGTATACTTTGGGTGCACCAGGTGCAATTGCTGCCATTTTAACGGCAGCTCCCGGTCCATCTGTGCGCTTATGGAATGCGGTTATTGATAAAGATTGGGACACAGCACTAGATTTGCACGAACGCTTAATGCCACTTTGGGATGCCATCGGCGTCGATAACATGCCGTCGCTTTGCAAATACGCACAACAACTCCAAGGCCTAGATGCCGGCGTTGCTAGGCGACCCACATCGCCTGCCACAGAGGAGCAAAAGCAAATAGTACACAGTGCATTAAAAAACTTGGATTTAATTTGATCTGCTGATAGACGGGGCCGAATAACGGCCCCGCTTCTAAAAGTTGGAAAGCAGCAATGTCACTATTTTGTAGCTATTGCATCGGCACGCTAGCGCTTCAAACTTTCCTAGCCGGTGGCGGAGTTTGAGGTAGTTTCATGGGAGGTATTGGCGGTGGGATAATCTCTACCGACAGGTCACCCCAATCCTGCAAGCTCCGCTTAGAGAACGGATCTCGCATCTCCACTTTTCCGTCTTGTTTAACAGCTTCTTCCAAAACCTTCTCAAGTTTCTCTGCTGCCTTGACGTTCCAGGGTGCCACATACGCGCGTGGCTCCCGGCTCCCAGGTAATCGAAGCCAAAGGTAGATCGCTTTGCCTTCGTGCAAGCTCACCGAGAGCACTTCAGCCTTTCCACGCTCGCGTTCGTACCATTCAAAGGCTACTGGTTTGGGCTTTGAAAGTAACTCTGTAAATTGGAAGTAAACCGTGGGCAGAAACAAAACTGCGGCGAGGCAAGCGATCACACGAACCCGCGTTGGGCGCGGAGCCCAGATCGCTAACATAGCTAAGCTAACAGCAGTGGCACCGGCGGCCAGAAACATGAAAAACAAAATATCCATTACGTTACTCCTCGGTAACCATGCGTCGGCTGAGCTTGTTGACGCTGTCCGGCACAAGGTTTCCCTCTTGGTCAAGACGGAACCGAAAGGCTGTCACCTCTTGCCCTTGACGCACTAGTTCGATGTTGGTGGTAAGGATTTGACGAGCAGCTTCTAGCTGTGTCCGAACACTAACCACAACAGTTGCAGTGACTATTGTGCCAATCGGCAGCGGTCCATATTGATGCACGTTTACGATATACTCACCAGCAGGGATCCCACGACTGTAACTGATCTCGTAATTCTCATTGGTGACGTCAGCTTCTGAACCAAGGTCGTCACGCAGCAGATTAAATGTCTCACCACCCATATTCCAGAAACCTATCGGTGCCTCGCGAGGTGCTTTAACCCAAAGATCAACGTCGAAGGGCTTGTTGCTCGGCCAGTGCAGTTCGACAATCACATTGCCAGGTGCCTTATGGTCCTGCGTTTCCACTTCAGTGGGCTTTATGTGCGGCAGCATGATGATTACCATGGCCACAAACCCAATCAAAGCAAGAAGGATAACATCGCGAAAAACGGTACCCCAATTATCTTCATCAAGTTCGTCAAGTTGATGCACGTCGCTCTCCGAGCCCGATAACCTCGGCTATCAAGGTAACTGTACCAGAGGTCAAAATACGGTAGTTTACGGTCAACCAAAGATACAATGTTGCGCCAACCAGCGTGGTGTTAAGAGCGACAGACATTCCATCAATCAATGTGGCTATAACACCTGCGACGTTCTCCGCATCAGATGCAGCATTAGGGTCAACCGCCGAGAGCGCAATGATAAAACCAATAACGGTACCTATCAAACCCAGAAAGATCAGCGCATTTGCAATGTGACGGACGGTTACGATGCGGTCGGTCAATTCTAAGCGGAGGGAACCAGCCTGTAGAGCGCGGCTTTGTGAATCTGACTTCGCCACACGGTCAAGATAAAGAACCACGGGATTGTTGGAGGGCAAATGTCCCTCTATTAACCCATTCAATTCCAAGGTTAAACGCCAAATTTTCCATCCGCAAGCGGCGAGGCCATAAAGAAATACTGCCACAATAATCAGTGTTAGTTCCACCAAGCGGGCGGTTATCATAGCATCGAGCCAGCCCTGGCCATAAACGGCCAGCACTAATGAAATAAAAAAAACGTTTAGAACTATGAAACGAGTTAATAATAAATATTTGAACTGCATAACGAGCCTCGCATCTGCCAACAGCACAGCAAACGCTGCTGTGTCGCTCTAGTAAAACTCAAGACAGTTAATAGTTTTAAATCATAAGTCGATTACCACATCTATTGATGAAGGTATTATGTCGTAGATAATTTAAGCTATAAACTTTAAGTCAACTCTCTAACCGTCAGGGTGTCACTATCCATTGAACATACCCGCCAATCGATATAATCCAAACAAACAAAAAGTACAGGTAACCGCAATAAAAATACCGTGTTATCCGTAAACGATTTTCGGAGGTTAGATTGGAAGCATCTCAGAACTACAATTGGCTTCTAAGCTAATGCAATTAAAGAGGCTTTGAAAACACACCCTCTTGGGTGTCCCTAAATACTGTATCCCAAAACGACTCGTGATCCAGCCTTAAAAGTATAGATGGTGTATTGAGCGCAGCATCGGGCGTCCGGTGTAGAAGACCATCTGGGCCGCCACGAAAAATAGCTATATCCCATGCATTTAAAAATTTTCTGGCGTTGTTATTTGTTAAAATTTTGTCATTAGGCATCCCACTATCATATGCCAATCTGTCAACGGCTGTGTCAGGCACCCACTCTGTACCTCTTCCATAGTAAGTCACCAACAGCCTCAGCGGCACATTATCTATGTGATACCGCTGACAAGCGCGCTGAGTAGCGAGGCAAAAACCTACAGTGCTGGTTGCCAAGGTTTCGCAGAAAATATTACATACTCCCGCCATGTCAATTACCCATTGCATATAAAAGTCACTAGACTTTAGATCTTCTGAAATTTCGTCTTCAAGGAGAGCCAGTATCTCTTCTTCGCAAGTTTTTTTGCCGACAATCCCTATTACGCTTAAGGGTCTTTCCGAAACTTTCTTAAAAAATTCGTCTCCACCTCCCAGAGGCTGCCTCTCCAAGATTGCCAACTGTCCTTCTTGGTGTTTGAACGTTGCCAAATCTCTGAGGTCTTTTGCTTCGAAAACCGTCATTTATAAAGCCATCATGTAACTGAATTAAACTATTGCTAAAAATGTTATAATATAACATTATGTTACATTATAACATTTTGTTTGAAAAGGAAACGGTTTAATGAAAGTCGCATACGTTTTTGCAACAAATATGGCTACGACATTTAAGCTATCAACAATGATTCTGCCGCAATTAGAACAAGGAATACATGGCCCGCAAATAGCCGGAATGATGTTCTTCGACGACAATATATTTGCTCTAAGGAAAAACGATCCGATTGGTGAACGTCTTTCAAAGGTGGCCAAGGAACAAAATATTCTTTTAATGGTATGTGACCAGTGTGCAGTGAGAAGAGACTTGGCTGAGGGCACTTTTGAACAATGCGGAACTGGCCAGGTGAAAGCATCCGGACTAGTTGACGGTGTTGTTGCCGGATGTTTTCCACAATTATACGAAGCGCTAGCGGGTAATATGCCAGATCAAGTGATTACTTTGTAAAATAAAAGAACTCCAACCAACTAAAAAAATTATTGCCTCATTCGGGGGAAGGGTAGCAATGGTTCAAGCGCAAATGGAAAAACTTCCGGTAACAGTTCTATCTGGTTTTCTGGGAGCTGGAAAGACGACACTTTTAAATCATGTACTTAACAATCGAGAAGGTAAACGAGTTGCGGTTATCGTCAACGATATGAGCGAAGTAAATATAGATGCCGCGTTAGTTGAGAAAGGTGGAGCTGAACTTTCCCGAACCGAAGAAAAATTAGTTGAGATGAGCAACGGGTGCATTTGCTGTACCCTGCGTGAAGATCTTTTAGAGCAAGTACGCGAACTCGCCAAAGATGGCAAATTTGACTATTTGCTCATCGAAAGTACAGGCATCTCGGAACCTTTGCCAGTTGCGACTACATTTGATTTTCGTGACGAGAACGGCTTGAGCCTATCTGACGTCGCAGAATTAGATACGATGGTAACCGTCGTAGATGCAGCAAATCTTATTAATAATTACAGTTCAACTGACTTTTTGCGAGATAGAGGTGAAAGTCTCGGCGAGCAGGATGAAAGAACACTGGTTGATTTATTGGTAGAACAAATTGAGTTTGCTAACGTAATACTGCTTAACAAAGTTGACTTGATTTCCAAAGAGCAATTAAAGACGGTAACCGCGATTATCCGCGGCCTAAATACCAAAGCTAAAATTATAGAAACCACGCTTTCAAAAGTAGAATTAAAGGAAGTGATGGACACCAAGCTGTATGATTTAGAAGAAGCTCAAGATCACCCTCTATGGGCTCAAGAGCTTTACAACCCTGATGCGCATGTACCAGAAACCGACGAGTACGGGATTACAAGTTTTGTTTATCGCGCACGCGCCCCGTTCGATCCAAAAAAAATCCACGAATTTTTCACACAAGAATGGCCAGGCGTCATTCGCACGAAGGGATTTTTTTGGCTTTCGTCCCGCCCGGATTTTGTTGGAGAAATATCGCAAGCTGGCGCCTTTGTTCGACATAAAGGTATCGGACGCTGGTGGGCGTCAATACCAAAAAGTGAATGGCCGGATCGCGAAGCTGTTGAGGAGGCCATTGGGCACTACTGGACAGACAACTATGGAGATCGCCGGCAGGAAATTGTCTTTATCGGCTTAAAAAATCAGATGAAACAGGATGATCTGTGGAACCGGCTCGATAGTTGTTTAGTAGAAGATTATCTTAGTGCACCTCAAGCTTTCGAAAAATTGGATGACCCGTTCCCAAAGTGGTTCACCAGCCCGGATTAATTCAACCGAAATTTATTACTATTTTGGTAGTTTCTGGATTGGCTTAACTAGCTAAGAGCTTTTGTTGCATTCGCCGACTGTGTAAGATTGGCTCGGTATAACCTGACGGTTGTTGCCGTGCTTGAAAGATAAGATCTTTTGCAGCTTCAAAAGCATTGTTATTGTATGAAAGAGCCATCGGACTATATTGGGCTTCGTTTTCGTTTTGTTTATCAACTAAAGCAGCCATCTCTTTCAAAATCTCTAAAACACGTTGCTCAGAAATCACTCCGTGATATATCCAATTTGCCAGCGCTTGAGAAGAGATCCTGCACGTTGCGCGGTCTTCCATCAGACCCACATCGTTCAAGTCAGGGACCTTCGAACAACCGATGCCCATATCAACCCATCGGACCACATATCCTAAAATACCTTGGGCATTGTTACGAATTTCTTCGTCTATTTCAGACTCGCTTAGAATTTTATTTTTTAAAAGTGGAATATCCAGTAAATCGTTTGGAGAAGTCCTGGGAATTTTCGTACCGAGAGTTTCCTGCACTTTTGCGACGTCAACCAAATGGTAGTGCAAAGCATGGATCGTTGCAGCAGTAGGGCTCGGCACCCAAGCACAATTGGCGCCCGCTCTCGGATGCCCTATCTTCTGTTCGAATAAGTCTGCCATTAGATCTGGCATTGCCCACATTCCTTTTCCAATCTGAGCTTTACCTGGGAGGCCACAGGCTATACCTACGTCGACGTTATTGTTTTCATACGCATCAATCCACCTTGTTACTTTCATATCTTTTTTTGTGACCATAGGACCAGCTTCCATGGAAGTATGAATCTCGTCACCAGTTCGATCTAGAAATCCCGTATTGATAAAAGCTAATCTCGATTTAGCCTCCCGTATGCACTCTTTAAGATTAATGCTAGTGCGACGTTCCTCGTCCATAATCCCTATCTTGATTGTATTATTCGGAAGCTGCAGCATCTGCTCCACCTCATTGAAGACATCATTCGCAAGTTTTACTTCTTCAGGACCATGCATCTTTGGCTTAACTATATATATGGAGTTATGAATTGAGTTTTTTGGGCCCGCTTTGAGGTCAATGTTATGTTTTGCAATTAATACTGTACAAATAGCATCGACTAGACCTTCACCCACCTCTTCGCCGTATTCATCCAAAACGAATGGCGTTGTCATTAGATGTCCAACATTGCGTGCCAGCAGCAAAGATCTTCCTTTAAGGAAGGTTTTAACTCCTTTCCTATCAGTAATCTCAAGATCGCTGTTTAAGTACCGCTCAACATGTTGGCCATCTTTTTTAAACTTTGTAGAGAGATTACCTTTCATTAGGCCCAACCAATTTCGGTAGGCCATTATCTTATCTTCGGCATCGACCGTCGCAACGCTATCCTCGAAGTCAATGATCGTGGTAATTGCAGACTCTATTTGGATATCGTTTATGCTGGCAATGTCTTTTGCGCCAATAGTTCCGTTAGGATTGATTTCGATACGACAGTGGAGGCCGTTTTTTATCAGAATTATTTCAAGTGAGCATACATCGTTTTCTTTTAGATGACCTACGAATTGTTCAGGATCTTTAAGCTTTATTTGTTTGTCTTTTTCAAATAAAGCCAGTTCATTCGCTTGGATCTCTATTTTCGAAATATTAGACCACAATCCGTTTTCTAGTGGAGCGAGAAAATCTAGGTGTGATTTAGAAAAGGATATAACCCTTTCACCCCTCTCGGAACTGAAGGGACCAGGCAGAGGAGCGTCCCCCAAAACGTCAGAACCGTATACCGCATCGTACAAGCTGTTCCACCGCGCATTGACCGCGTTAATCGCATATCGCGCGTTGGTTACAGGGACAACTAATTGCGGTCCTGATACCATCCCAATCTCGGGATCAACACCCGATGTCTGTATTTTAAAATCTTCTTTTTCTTCAACAAGGTAACCAATTTCATAAAGAAACTTTTTATAAGCTGTTAAATCGATTTCTTTACTCGTTTGTCTCTTGTGCCAGTCATTAATTTGATCCTGCAGATAATTACGTTTTTCTAACAACTTTTTATTTACGGGGCTGAACTTTTCGATGAGCTTTGAAAATCCTTCCCAAAATAAAGCAGGTTCAATTGAGGTGCCCGGAAGCACCTCAACCTCTAGAAAGTCGTAAAAAGCTTTTTCTACGGATAGCTTATTTGTTGAGACAAAATCTTTTTTTAACATTGCGCTCAAACCTTTTGTAATTACAAAAAAGTGGATAGAGATCCTACTGTTACACTCACTCAGTTTTTAGGCACTGTTGCAGATGCACCCCATAGCCCATAACCGCGAACGTAGTTAATATTCCACCACTATCATGTCAATCATTGCGCCGCTGATTTAAACGAAAAACACTCTTTAAAAAACTGCAAGAAACAATCATTAGATAAATCTAATTTGCAAAAAACGACCATGTTAACGCCTGTGACTCGAGGACAGCCTATGTAGATTTTTCAGAATAACCTGATCCGACTAGAAAAAATCTGCGTATAACCCGTTAAAATGGTCGAAATTTGGAGATGTTGATGAACTACACGAGCCTGATGGACCTTGAAGCCAGAGAGCCATTAAACGACAACGCTGTTGTCAGTAGAATTCTATTACAGGATGAAGGCGAAATAATAATTATCGAGGGTAAACACGTGGCCGTTGATAAAAATAACAATAGAGTTAAGAAAAGCTTTGCTTACAACACTCCAATATGGATGGTCGGAGAATACGCTTAAGTTACATTGTTCGCCGACAGCACTACGCCGTTCGTAAAACGGGTAAAAGTTCAGTACAAGCCGCGTTCAGCCATTATTTTGGCCTGCCGCTCTGACTCGTCTAAGGATAAACCCTCAACATGGTCCGTCAACATTGCTGTGTAACTAGGTAATATAGTGCGGTCTATGTGTTTTTCTGGGTTCCAAAGGCCAGATCGAACAAATGCCTTGGGACAGTGAAGAAACGCCGCGCTGACAGTTATTAACAGCCCAATACCGGGCACCCTACCTTGCACAGCACTCCCAGCCAAGAGTCGTTGATCGTCGGTAATTTGCGCACTACCGCTAATCCGTAAAGTTTCGTCCATACCTGGCACTAAAACTAACAAACCAACCATCGGGTTAACTAAAATATTTTCGAAGCTATCTAGTCTATTATTACCGATCCGATCAGGCAACAATACATGTTGATTATCCAAGACTCTTAGAAAACCTGGCGGATCACCGCGAGGAGATATATCGGCACCGTCATTTGCCTGGCTAGAAAGCACACAAAATGGTGACAACGCCAAAATTGCTCGACAATGGACATCCAGATGATCGAGGACTTTATCAGTAGCCCGGCTCATTGGCTGTTTGTAACATTCTCTTAAACTAGCCTCATCCTTGATTAAACTTATGTCTGCCGGGATCATTTTGATTATCCTTATTAGTCAAGTCCGATTGTTTAGTTAAAATTTGACTTATTTTTTTGTATGTTTTTAAAGCATTTGAACTTAAAGGTCATATAGAGTTTCGCCTATAGTTTTACCTTGGTCGTTGTCCTCTAGACCGCAAAAATACGATCGACAAGCAATATTTGTATCTTTCTAAAAAGAACAATAGAGTTCAAACGAATGCATCTACACCTGAAGGTTACATCAATCAAGTTGATGATCCTTTTTAGCTGGTTTTTTTAAGTGATAGTTTAATAACGGCCCACACTTCAATATTCACGGGTATTTTATTAGGAGTAGTTTTCCACCCACAAAAATAAAAATGAGTTGGATGAGCAATGTCTTCAAAAAAAAAGGAACTTAGTTTCAGTTTATCTGATCTAAACATACTCATATTAGGAGCTAAATTAGGTATAGGGGCGTCATTAGCGAGAATCTGCGCCAAGCAAAGTGCAAATATCATTCTAGTGGATAAAGAAGAACCAACTGAGCTTGCAGACAATTTAGAGCAGTTGTCTGCGGCAAATATTGTCACCTATGGATGCGATATTGCCAATAGAGATGCAGTTGAAAGTTTAGCAGCAGAGCTCTCTCAAAGAAACTACGCACCCCATTCGGTTGCTTTAACAGCCGGTATCACTTTCTATAATGATTGGATAGAAACAGATAATGAAACTTGGGATCGAGATGTCGAGCAAATTTTTAATGTTAATCTAGCGGGACCAATCAATGTCGCCAGATCATTTCTTCCAATTATGGAAAAGAATAATTGGGGCCGGATGGTTTTAGTTGGTTCAATTGCCGGAAGAATGGGCGGTTTAACCTCCCAACCACATTATGCAGCCAGCAAGGGTGGTGTGCACTCCTTGACGAGATGGTTAGCTTCCAAATATGCGCCTTCTGGGGTACTTGTAAATGCAGTTGCACCCGGTCCCACCAAAACAAGAATGACCGAAGGTCGATCCATCGATACGTCTAAACTTCCATTGAGGAGAATGTTGGACCCAGAAGATATCGCATGGCCGATAGCGTTTTTGCTTTCGCCTGCTGCTGCAGGTATGGTCGGCGTCGTCTTAGATGTAAATGGAGGCGCCACCTTCTCATAACGCGTCCCTTTCTATTTCTTAGATAAATAAATTCCGATCTGCTGAATAAAATTTGCTTAAATTATCAAAGGGTCAAGAGAAAATTTAGGAGTTCATCCGTAAACTGCTTTGGTTGCTCCATAGGGATCATATGCCCAGCATTTTCAAAATCGATCTTTTTCATGTTTGGTATTAAAGCAGATAGCTCCAAAACGTCTTGATTGACAAAGAAAACCCGGTCGTGAAAGCCTGTCATAACTAAAGTCGGTATTTCTAGATCATGCCATGGGAAATCCCAGTCGGCGAAAACTGCATTTCTCATCAGGTTCAAATGACCGTCCTTTTCGTGAGTAATCTGATATCTTTCTCCTTTAAACGCATCAGCTCGCATTTCTGCCAGCTTACCCGGGCTAAATAACATTGGCGCCATTAAGTCCAGCAGTAGTTCCCGTCCCCCGGCTTCAAATGCCCTTTGGGTACTTTCATTGATCCAGTCCAAACGAAGTCCTGGTTTCCTTAATGTATTTATCAACACAAGACCTGCTGCTTGAACGCCATTCTGTATGGCCTGCGCAGCGAATAAACCACCTATAGACAAGCCTACTAAAACTGGTCGTTTGGGCGTAGTAGCTTGCAACAACTTTATCAAATCATCGACAATAAGGTTTGGGCTTAATTCTTTTAGTGGATCGAATCTAGTTTCCACTTGTCCCCTAAAATTATATGACAATGTACCGAAACCATGAGCCCTAAGTGTTTTACCAATATAGCCTTCCCACATTTCTGTTTGTCCGATAAGAGCATTAATAAAGACTACAGTTGGCCTGTCCTCGGTTGGGTGAGTATGGAGATAAAACAAAGATTCATCGTCATTCAAATAAAAAAAGCTCATTACACTGGCATCCTCTAAAATCTAGCCGTGAGGATCAATTATAATATTGTTTTTAAAAAAAGGAATTTTGTTAAGCGGTAATAAAAGTGTGCATTAATAGTGGATCACGAAGAGCCGATATAAAGCAAACAGTTCAGAGTTTCTTCTCCATAAATACGGAGTGAGGATCATCTTTGGGATAATCTCCAAAAGCATCACAAATTACAAAACCCTCTCGCTTAAAGAGCGCTATAGCATCAGGTTGCTTATTTCCAGTTTCAAGTTTCATCTCGCGCAAACCTAAGTTTATCGCTTCTTCCTCTAGTCTGCTTAATATTGAAGTAGCTATTCCGCTGCCTCGAACTTTAGACTTTACGAATATGCGTTTAACTTCACCATAGCCATCAAACTTCACAAGAGCCCCCATGCCCAGTAGCTCTTCCCCTTTTTCTGCAACAAAGAAGCTATTTGCTCCATCTACCAATAATTCTGGATCAGTGAGATGATTACTTTCTGCTGGGTACATAGTTTCCATTAGTTCATCAAGTTCAGAGACCATCGCTACAAGTCTGGGGTCTCGTGGATCAGCATTTGTAATTTTCAAAGAAACAGCCCTCTTTTTCCACCTGCCCCAATTGCTTACCTAAATATGTATAGGCCTTCCATCAACAGCTAATGCTGCCTCTTTTATTGCCTCGTTAAGTGTCGGGTGACCATGACAAGTCCTTGCAATATCTTCTGCTGACGCACCATACACCATTGCTGTAGCGCATTCGTGTATTAACGTGCCTGCTTCCGGTCCAATAATGTGCACCCCTAATATTTGGTCAGATACACTATCAGCAAGAATCTTAACAAAACCATCAGTATCACCATTTGCTCGAGCGCGACTATTTGCTGAAAAGGGAAACTTACCAACATTGTAATCTATGTTTTGACTTTTTAGGTGTTCCTCAGTCTTTCCAACTGAAGCTACTTCTGGATGAGTATAAATGATACTCGGAACTAAGTTGTGGTCTATATGTGCACTACCACCTGCAATCATTTCAACGGCTGCAACACCATCCTCCTCCGCCTTATGCGCCAGCATGGGCCCAGGAATACAGTCGCCTATGGCTAGGATATTCGCGACAGAAGTTTCGAGCTTGTCATTAACACAAACAAAGCCGTTTTTATCTCGCTTTACACCAAGCTCCTCCAAACCAAGATTATCTGTCGAAGGTTTTCTTCCGACAGCTACTAATACGACATCACAGTCTATTTTTTGTTGGCTCCCTCCGTCGACAGACTCAGCAAGAAGGGCAACGCCTTTGTTATTTACGTCGACTTGGATAACTTTTGTTCCAAGGATAAAGTTAAGGCCCTGCTTTTGAAGATTTCTGTGAAAGTGTTTTGCTATTTCTAGGTCAACATTTGGAATAATATTGTCTAAAAATTCTATAACTGTCACCGAAGAGCCGAGCCGCGACCACACCGATCCCATCTCAAGACCAATATACCCCGCACCAACCACTACAAGTCGTTCTGGCACCCTTTCGAGCGAGAGCGCGCCCGTAGATGAGACTATTTGTTTCTCGTCAAAGGCTAAGTTTGGCAGACAAACAGGTTCTGATCCCACCGCAATCATTATCTTGTCTGCTACTATTCGAGTTTTTTTTCCGTTATTAAACGTAACTTCCACTTCTGTATTTGATCTAATGAAAGCCTCTCCAGATAACCATTCCACTTTATTCTTTTTAAATAAATATTCGATACCTTTTGTGAGTTCAGA